>CAYPAH010000043.1:0-7936 GCA_964408655.1 uncultured Oscillospiraceae bacterium
AGCGTCGCGATAATCGCAGCCCTCCACAAGAACAAAGCCCTCTGTGCCGAGATATTTCCTGTTACCTCCGCGTAAAAGCTCAGCCTGCTGCTCATTCAAGCGCGCCAAACGATCCCTTTTGGTTTCTTCATCGATCTGGCCTTCCATAACGGCTGCCTTGGTTCCCGTGCGTTTTGAATACATAAAGGTATAGGCGGCGGCAAAGCCCACCTCGCGCATGATAGAAAGCGTATCTTCAAAATCCTCTTCGCTTTCCCCGGGAAATCCGACTATAATATCTGTTGTTATCTCAATATCCGGCGCTTTTCGCCTAAGCTCCTTTACTGTTGAGAGATATTGCTCTCTTGTGTAATGGCGGTTCATGTCTTTTAATATTTTGTCGCTTCCCGATTGAACCGGCAAATGTATATGCCTGCAAAGCTTTGGCAGTTCCGCAAAAGCGTCGATCAATCGGGGAGATAGATCCTTCGGGTGCGAGGTCATAAAGCGTATTCGTTCAAGTCCTTCAACATCATTGACCATAGAAAGCAGCTTGGGAAAATCTATCTCTCCATCGTTGCCTTTATATGAGTTTACGTTTTGCCCAAGAAGCATCACTTCTTTAAATCCCTGACTAACGGCCTGCTTTACCTCAAGAAGAACGCTTTGCGCCGAACGCGATCTTTCCCTGCCCCTGACATAAGGCACGATGCAATATGTGCAAAAATTATTGCAGCCATACATTATGTTTACACAGGTTGAAAAGCTGCCCTCACGGCTTATCGGCATTCCTTCGGCGACTTCGCCTTCGATATTTCTTACCACAAAGACCCGCTCGCCATGTATCACCTTTTCAAAAAGCGAAGGGAGCATATGCAGTTCGTTGGTACCGATTATCATATCGACAAAGGGAAAGCGCCTAAACATTTTTTGCGCGACTTCGATCTGCTGCGTCATGCAGCCGCAAACGATTATGTGAAGCCCTGGCTTTTCTTCCTTTAGTTTTTTCAAGGCTCCGATGTTCCCAAACACGCGCTTTTCGGCATGTTCGCGCACGCAGCAGGTGTTGAACACTATAAGATCGGCAGTCTCTTTTGATTCTGCCTTTGCATAGCCCATCATTTCAAAATAACCCGCCATCGTCTCCGCATCGTGCGCGTTCATTTGACAGCCATAAGCTTCAATATGATAATTCAAGCTGCGTCCGGCATTGATCTCATTTATTCTTCTTGCCGTTTCTAAATTGTTTGAGACCTCAAGCTCCGGAACCATGGCGGCATTGTGCATACTTCTACCTCGTATCGCATTAATATAACGGTTTTATTATAGCTTCTTTCATAATACGCCGCAAGACAAAATCCCTATCTTGCATATAAGGCAAAGAGCCATACACAAGCTATAGGGATTTATTGTTCTATTAGATTAACCGTCTTTATAAATACTTTTGTTCGAAATCTCTCACCGACATAGGCTTATCAAGCAGATATCCCTGTATATGATCGCAGCCCATTACTCTTAGCAATTCTTTTTGTTCTTCCGATTCCACGCCTTCGGCTATGCAGAGCATATCAAGCTTATGGCTCATATTTATAAGGCTCTCGAGAATAACGTCGTTTCTCTTTGTTTTTTTCACCTTTTGGGTAATGGCCTTATCTATCTTGAGCACATCTACATCGGATAAAGACAACAGCCCTAAAAAAGAATACTCCGCTCCAAAGTCATCAAGCGCTATCGGGAAGCCGTGCCGTCTTAATTGATCTATTAAGTTTGCAAGCTGCCATCTGTCTAAAAGCTCTTGAGTTTCCGTCACTTCAAGCTCAAGATCCTCGCAGGGTATCTTATTTTCCTCACAAATATCAAGAACCTTTTCCAAAAAACCCTCTTCAAACATGGTATAGCGGGAAAAGTTGAGCGAAAGCGCCATCTTTTCGCGGTTTTCATCACGCCAGCGCTTCAATGTTCTGCAAGCCTCTTGTAAAACAAAGAAGTCAATATGCGAGATCAAGCCTTCTTTTTCAAGAATGGGAATAAATTTATTAGGCTCTGTCACGCCGTCAATTTTATCATTATAGCGAACCAAGACCTCTGCGCCGAAGATGCGCCCGGTGCGAAGATCCATCTTGGGCTGCAAATAGATCATGTATTCCTGATTCAGTAGTGAAGACAACAGTTTTTTCAGCAGCGTCGGGCTGTGAACATAGGATTCCATATTTTTGCTGTAATATTCCTGTTTGTTGACATACATAAGCTTGTCAGCCTGACTTACGAGCTTTGTAATATCTGTGTTTTCCTCTGTCCAGACTCAGCCGCATGTTGCAATATGTCTTCTTTCTTCAACGAAAGCCGCGCGCAGCTTTTTCACCTGTCCGTAAAAGGTATCGCAATCGATATTCTCGCAAACCGCTATGAACTCATCGCCGCTCATTCTGAATATCATGCCTTCCGGAAAGTGGCTCCGCAACAGCTCAGCAACATGCGCTATCACAATATCTCCATAATCGTGGCCATATGCCTCGTTCATTTGTTTCAGCCCGTTTATATCGACCACTATAGCGCCTATTGAATCAAATTTGCGTTTTTCCACATCGAGCTTATACTGCGCATACTTATGCCTGTTGAACAGTCCTGTAAGCGAATCCGTATTATTCATTTTTGCGATCTCTTTGTTCAACCTTTGCTGCTCGGTTTCACGCGAAATGAAATAGGTGAGATTCACAAGAAAATCCACGTCGTTAATATGCTCAGAGGGATCATCCACAACCAAAAAGCCACGTAATCCTTCGCCGCCGGAAAACGGAACCGCTATCAGGCTTTGTATGCCGTTGGCTGTTAATGCGTTGAATTCCGCTTCCCTTTCAGATCCCAGAGAATGCAGATTGTCTATTTGTATAAGTGATTTCGTTTTGAACTGCTCTATCCAGAAATGCATTATGTCCAATGGGACTTCCTGCAAGTTTTCTTTTTCCGAGCCGGCTTCGTCGCGGCATACCTCAAAGGTATTCGTGGCTATCTGTTTTTTCCAGTCCAACTCAAATATATAAGCGCGCTCGCCTTTGTAATAATAAAGTATCGCCTCAAGAATGGTCTGAACAGCCGTGTCAAAATCGTCGGCTGAAATAAGGCGCTGTAAGCATTGCGTCACACTTTTCGCTGCGTCCAAGCGTTCAAACTGTTCGGTATCGAAGCCTGTCATAGAAAACCATCCTCAATAGACATACAGCCCATTATTGTTTCTGACGCTAAATTACCGAATAATGGGCAACTTAAACGTTCTCGTTCTTTAAGAATAGTAAACGGATATACATTATTTGTCAAGTCTTGCGATCATTTCCCGAACGCCAACCCGATTTCAAAGGTATATCCGCTTGCTAAAAAATCAATAGTATAGAGCAATATAGTCTCTGAGATTATCATAGGCTATGCGCCTTACGTCGCTTTCCAAATAGCCCATGCGCAGCAGCTTTTCCCAGAGGATAGGAAAATCGCGGCTGTTGTGTATGTCTCTTGGGAAGCAGTTCATCCCGTCAAAATCCGAGCCGATCCCAACATGCTCCGCTCCGACCAAGGCGGCAATATGGTCTATATGGGCAACAACGTCATCCGACTTTGCGTCACCCTTGCAAAGCTGTCTGGGATAGAAGTTCACGCAGACCATTCCGCCTGTTTTTACGATATCGCGTATCTGCCTGTCCTTTAGCGAGCGTTTGCTGTCATAAAGCGCACGCGCGTTTGAATGCGAAGCGAAAACCGGCCTCGTCGCGCGTTCAAGAACGTCGTCAATGCCCGCCTCGTTCAAGTGCGCGGTATCTATGGCTATTCCTAAATCGCTCATTCTTTCAACAGCCGCTTTTCCAAGCTTTGTAAGTCCTCTGTTAAAAATGCCGGTCGCCGGATGCGCAAGCTCGTTTTTATAATTCCATGTCAGCGTCATAGCCCTGACCCCGCGCGCATACAGCACATCAAGCATATCGAGATTACCCTCGATAGCCTCCCCGCCCTCCACGGTCAAAACGCAGCCGATCTTGCCGGAATCCGGCGAAAAATCCTTTGTAAACGGCGTAAGCTCTTCGTTATGCTTTGCAAGCATAGCGTCATAAGCGTCAAGCAGTTTCATGCATTGAGCGCGATATGGCTCTTCCAGATCCGCATCCATCCATGCCGCAAAAAATTGTATTGCAACTCCGCCCTCTCTCATATATGGCAAATGGATGCATTGCGCCCCGGTATGTGTGGCAATATCCCAATTCTTATTAGCCATATAATACAAAAAGTCGCAATGCGCATCCGCCACAGGAAAAACCTTCATAAATGCCGCCTCCATTCCGCGAATAAACAAGGATACGCCGAAAAACGGCATATCCTTAGTTTGTTTCTATTCAGATATCTTTTTATTTAGCATATTCCACAGCCCGGGTCTCGCGAATAACGTTGACCTTGATCTGTCCGGGATATTCCAGTTCGGTTTCAATGCGCTTAACTATATCGCGCGCCATGATTATCGTATCGGCGTCGTTCACGTTTTCGGGCTTTACTACGATACGAACTTCGCGTCCCGCCTGAATAGCGAAGGATTTTTCAACGCCCTCAAAGGAGTTGGCGATCTCTTCAAGCTTTTCAAGACGCTTGATATAGTTTTCAAGCGTTTCGCGGCGTGCGCCGGGGCGTGCCGCTGAAATAGCGTCTGCCGCCTGAACGAGCACAGCTTCCAAGGTGCTCGGCTCAACATCGCCGTGATGCGCCATGATCGCGTTAACGACCTGATTGTTTTCTCTGTATTTTTTAGCTACATCGGCGCCGATCTGCACATGCGGACCCTCGACCTCATGGTCGATAGCCTTGCCAATGTCGTGCAAAAGTCCGGCTCGTTTTGCGAGCGCAACATTCGCGCCAAGCTCGGCGGCCATCATGCCCGCGATATGAGATACCTCGATAGAATGCTTCAATACGTTCTGGCCATAGCTTGTGCGGAAGCGTAAACGTCCCAGCAATTTGACCAACTCGTGATGCAAGCCGTGAATTCCGGTTTGGAATATCGCCTGTTCTCCAGCTTCGCGGATCTGGTTATCCACCTCTTTGCGAGCCTTTTCCACCATTTCCTCTATGCGGGCAGGATGTATGCGTCCGTCGAGAATAAGCTTTTCAAGCGCTATACGGGCGACCTCTCTGCGCACCGGATCAAATCCGGAAAGGATTACCGCTTCAGGCGTATCATCAATGATAAGATCGACTCCCGTCGCAGTTTCAAGCGTACGGATATTGCGGCCTTCGCGGCCGATAATGCGGCCTTTCATCTCGTCGTTCGGCAAGGGCACAACAGACACCGTGGTTTCAGCCACATGATCCGCAGCGCATCTTTGCACGGCAAGAGTAATGATGTTACGAGCCTTTTTCTCCGCTTCTTCCTTGGTTTTGGCTTCGATATCTCTTAGCATGATGGCGGCGTCATGCCTGGCATCCTGTTCCACATTGCGCAGCAGGATTTCCTTAGCCTCGTCCATAGACATTCCGGAAATCGTTTCCAATTCCTTAAGCTGTTTGTCGTGAATTTCCTGAACGGAGGCTTCCATCGCCTCTATCTCTTTTTGACGGGTCACAAGCAGCTCTTCACGCTGCTCAATGCTGTCAAGTTTCTTATCAAGCGTCTCTTCTCTTTGAAGTAAACGGCGCTCCGTCCTTTGCTGCTCTCCGCGGCGATCCCGCAGCTCTTTTTCGTTATCGCTCTTGATGCGATAAGCTTCTTCTTTCGCTTCAAGCAGAGTTTCTTTTTTAAGTGTTTCTGCGCGTTTTTGCGCATCGTCGATCATTTTTTTGACTGCATCTTCAGCTTTCGCAACTTTTGCTTCCGCAATATTCTTTCTGTAGTAATATCCGGCCAAAACGCCGATAACCAATGCTGCAATCCCTACAATCAATGGGATTATCACGTTCTCCACAGGTAGTTTGACACCTCCAAGTTTATATAAAATGTCGTGTATGACAGTATGTCTGGACGTAATTCCATAAACGTATATGAAATCACACACTTACATAATCACTCATAATAATTATATACTACTTCAAAAAATTGTCAAGGATGCACAAACGTCATCCTTGACAATGCCGTTATTCTTCTTTTTCCTCTTTTTCAGGCTCTTCTGTCTGAACATTCTTTGCGAATTCCAAACGAAGCTTTTCTTCTATTTCATCACAAAGTTCCTTATTATCCTTTAGGAAAAGCCTTGCATTATCCCTTCCCTGCGCCATACGCATATCGCCATAGGAATACCATGCGCCGGATTTTTCGATGATCTTGTTATTTACGGCCATGTCGAGAATGGAGCCTTCTTTCGATATGCCTTCGCCGTAAATTATATCAAATTCGGCAATTTTGAACGGAGGCGCGACCTTGTTTTTTACGACCTTTATTCTTGTGCGGTTACCCACG
Source organism: uncultured Oscillospiraceae bacterium (assembly GCA_964408655.1). Lineage (GTDB taxonomy): Bacteria > Bacillota > Clostridia > Christensenellales > CAG-138 > JAQVRG01. The sequence continues at coordinate 6,404 of CAYPAH010000043.1, forward strand.
ATGTCGTTGCCGTTTTTGATAACGTCAATTTTTCTTACATCCATACGGATCGAAGCGTAAAACTTCAACGCCTTGCCGCCCGTAGTCGTCTCCGGATTTCCGAACATAACGCCGATCTTTTCGCGCAACTGGTTGATAAAAATCACTATGGTGTTCGATTTGTTTATTGCTCCGGCCAATTTACGAAGCGCCTGAGACATAAGCCTTGCCTGCAAGCCAACATGAGAATCGCCCATATCTCCTTCGATCTCGGCCTTTGGCACCAATGCCGCTACCGAGTCGATAACGATAATATCTATCGCTCCGCTTCGCACAAGCGCTTCGGTTATCTCGAGCGCCTGCTCGCCAGTATCAGGCTGAGACACATACAGCTCGTCCACGTTTACGCCAAGATTTCTGGCATATATCGGATCCAACGCATGTTCGGCGTCAATAAAAGCGGCTGTTCCGTCAAGCTTTTGCGCTTCCGCGATCACATGCAGTGCCATAGTGGTCTTACCGGAGGATTCCGGTCCGTATATTTCAATTATCCTTCCGCGAGGAATCCCTCCGACGCCCAACGCAAAATCCAGCTCCAAGCAGCCTGATGGTATAGTAGACACAGCGATCTTTGACGCCGCATCTCCAAGTTTCATCACGGTACCCTTGCCAAACTGCTTTTCAATTTGGCTTAACGCCATTTCCAAGGCTTTTTGTTTTTCCATTGCCATACGCTGCAACCATCCTTCTTATTCTTTTGTTTGTTCATTCTTCTCCAGCTCTCTCCGCAAAAGATCAAAAGCATGAAGAGCCGCAATTATTCTTATTCTCTCTCTGTCTCCGCTTAATTCCAGCCTTTGCACCTTCGTGCCCTCGTCAGAGGCTAAAGCGGCAAAAACCAAGCCAACGGGCTTTTCCTTCGTTCCGCCCTCCGGCCCCGCAATACCCGTGGTCGCCAAAGCGTATGTGCTTCCGCTTAAGCGTCGCATCCCCTCGGCCATTTCTCTTGCCGTTTCTTCGCTTACAGCGCTAAAATTCTCAAGCGTTTTCTGTTTGACGCCAAGTGTTTCATGCTTTGCTTTGTCGGTATATGTGACCGCGCCCTGTAAAAAACAAGCTGAGCAGCCTGCAACCGAAACGATTTGAGATGCGATCATGCCTCCCGTGCAGCTCTCCGCAACGGAAAGCGTCTTCCCCTGTGCAATAAGCTTTTCTACACACAGCTCATACAATTCTTTATCGTTTGTGTCAAACACAAAGTCGCCGATTCTTTCTATTATTTCATTGACCACAGGCTCGACAAGCGCCTCACCCTCATCGCGGGTCTTGCATCTCGCCGTGACGCACAAGGTCATTTCGCCTGTCTTGGCATAAGGCGCAATGGTCGGATTGCTCTGCCGCTCCATCATGTCTTTCAGTTCATATTCCACTGTTGACTCGCCCTTGCCGAATATGCGCATGATTCTTGAAAAAAGCATGTAACCGCTTCGTTTTTCCAAATATGGCATCACATGATTTTCAAACATAGGCGTCATTTCGCGCGGAGGTCCCGGA
>CAYPAH010000043.1:7946-10299 GCA_964408655.1 uncultured Oscillospiraceae bacterium
CTCGCGGGAATACAGCCTGTGGTTGACCCGCTCTTGCAGATATGGCATGACATAGTTTAGAAACATGGGACAAAGCTCGCGCGGCGGGCCGGGGAGCAATATGGCGGCTTTGCCATCCTTCTCCATAATACAGCCCGGCGCAGTTCCTTTTGGGTTGGACAATATGATGCTTTCCTTCGGAAACATCGCCTGCTTTAAACTATTCGGCGTCATTCCCTTATGCATAGCTTCAAAGCGCTCTTTGAGAATATGCAGCGAAACCTCGTCATACTCCAGCTTCATCCCCATGACCTCGGCTGCGGTTTCTTTTGTCAAATCGTCTCCAGTAGGCCCAAGCCCTCCGGTGGTTATCACTATATCGGCTCTCGAAAGGCTTTCTTTCAAGCATTCGACAAGACGCAGAGAGTTGTCTCCGATAGTAGTTTGTATATATACGTCTACACCCATCTCGGCCAGACGCTGTGAGATATACCTTGCATTCGTGTTTAGTATCTGACCCATCAGGATTTCGGTTCCGACGGATATTATCTCCGCTCTCATAATAAAATCACCATCCGCCCATCAAGCTTTTGCATTTTTATAAAGATAATCGATCAAAGACCAAATGGCAAAAACCACCGATATCCAAAGAACAATAGCGTCAAGAGGGAAGCCGATAGCCACTATCAAGGGCTCATGGAGCAAAATCAGCGCTATAGCGATAAACTGAGTAATAGTCTTGATCTTTCCAAGCCAGTTTGCCGCAACGACCTTACCCTTTCCCGCCCACACAAGGCGGCATCCGCTGATGATGAATTCTCTGAGTATTATTATCAGCGCTGGAATAGGCGAAAGCATTCCTTTGAAAACAAGCATGATAAGCGCGCTCGTAGTGAGCATCTTATCGGCCATGGGATCCATAAGCTTGCCAAAGTCCGTGACCATATTATGCTTGCGCGCATAATATCCGTCGAACATATCGGTCGCATATGCCCCAATGAATATTATCACCGTAGGAATATTCCACCAACTGACTTTTAGATAAAAGCAGGCAATAAAAAGCGGTATCAGCGCCATACGCAGCAATGTAAGCTTGTTTGGCAGATTCATTTCCTTGAGCTTGTTCATTCTTCTTCTCCAATCAAATCATAAGGTTTTGCATCCGTGATGCGAACTTTTGTAAACATACCCGGTTCCAATTCGGTTCCCTTGCGTTTAAAGCATATGCTGCCGTCCACCTCGGGAGCTTCAGCATAAGATCGTCCATACGCCATTTCACCGTCCACGCCCTCCACGAGCACCTCATAGCTTTTTCCCAATCTGTTTTTATTTCGGTTCAGCGAAATGCCCTGCTGTAAGCGCATTATCGCATCCAACCTCTCTTGCTTGAGCGCCTCTGGCAGTTGTCCGCTCATATCCGCCGCGGGCGTTCCCTCCTCCGGTGAAAAGGCAAAAGCGCCCAGACGGTCAAACTGCGCTTCACGCAGAAAATCAAGCAGCGATTGAAATTGTTCTTCCGTTTCTCCGGGAAATCCAAGCATTACCGTTGTGCGGATAATGAAATCCGGATAGCGTTCGCGCATCATTTTCACCATCGCGCGGATATGCGCTCCATCTCCATGCCGGTTCATTCTTTTTAGCATCACGTCATCGATATGCTGTATCGGCATATCAACATAATGCGCTATCTTTTTCGTATTAGCAATAGTATCAAGAAGCTCTTCGTCCACTGTATTTGGGTAGGTATACAGCACACGAAGCCATCTCAGCTTTTCGATTTCAGCCGTTTTTCTCAAAAGCTCGGCCAGCATGGGCTTGCCATACAGATCCTCGCCGTATGCCGAAGTATCCTGCGCAATAAGTGTTAATTCCGAAACCCCGCGTCCGGCAAGGGCTTCCGCCTGATCGAGAAGCTCTTCCATAGCTACGCTGCGCCTGTTTCCCCTTATCAAAGGTATAGCGCAATAACTGCAACGGTTATCGCAGCCGTCCGCTATTCGAAGATAAGCGCTGTATGGCGGAGTAGTAAGCATTCTTTCAGCGGAAAATTCTTTTTTATTTATCCGCATTTCCTCGGCGATCCGCTTCGCAAGACCCGCCTGTTCCTTAACTCCCCAGAAGATATCGACCTCCGGCATTTCAGAGGGCAGCTCGTGAGCATAACGCTCGCTCAAGCACCCGCACATTACCAAAAGTCTGCATTTCCCCGTTTTTTTATATTCCGCCATTTCAAGCGCCGTGTTTATCGACTCTTGCTTTGCCGGTTCGATAAAGCCGCAGGTATTCACTATCAAAACATCTGAATCCTCTGCCTTAGAGCTTATCTCAAATCCGTATGCCCGGCGGTCAAGGTTTCTTGCCGCATACAAGGTTG
>CAYPAH010000043.1:10309-10887 GCA_964408655.1 uncultured Oscillospiraceae bacterium
TTTTCGAGCATCCTAAAGAGATCAATCCTGCCTTCATATCATAGTCTCCTCTTGGCCGGAATCATTATCGCCGCTCATTTGCAAGAATTCGTCATAGCTCGAAATAAGCAGCTTGCGCGGCTTGCTTCCGTCAAATCCGCTTACGATCTTATGCTGTTCCATTATATCTATAAGCCTTGCCGCCCGCGCATATCCAACGCGCAGCCTGCGTTGTATCATAGAAATAGAAGCTTGTCCGCTTTCGAGAACGATCTTTACGGCCTCCGGCAAAAGCTCGTCCTCCTGCTTCCCGTTACCCTGCGCAGGACCCGAATTCGAGCTTGTTATCGCCTCGATATAATTATCCTCTTTGAAAACCGGCGCGGCCTGCTGGGTTTTGAAGAAGTCCATTATAGATTCCACTTCTTCATCTGAAACGAAAGCGCCCTGTACCCTGACAGGCTTATCGGCGCCGTTGGCGTGAAAGATCATGTCTCCCTTGCCAAGCAGCTTTTCCGCCCCGTTGCAGTCCATTATTACGCGCGAATCTATAGCCGAAGAAACCATAAACGCTATACGCGACGGAATATTGGCCTTTA
>CAYPAH010000043.1:10897-14344 GCA_964408655.1 uncultured Oscillospiraceae bacterium
CCTTTATCAGTCCTGTGATTATATCAGCCGAGGGGCGCTGCGTTGCCACTATCAAGTGAATACCGCAAGCGCGTCCAAGCTGGGCGATCCTGCAAATAGACTCCTCTACGTCCTTTGCGGCCACCATCATCAAATCGGCAAGCTCGTCTATCACTATTATCAAAAGCGGCATTTTCTCTTCCGGATCGGTTTGCAGCGCATTATAGCGAGCCAGATCGCGCGCATTGCATTTTGACATCTTTTGATAGCGCTGTTCCATCTCCATAACCGCCCATTTCAATGCGCCCGCGGCCTTTTTGGGTTCAGTCACCACAGGCAGATATAAATGCGGCAATGAAGCAAATACCTTTAGCTCGACGACCTTGGGATCAATGAGGATCATTCTCACATCCTCAGGCGACGATTTATAGGCAATACTCGTGATTATCCCGTTGATGCATACGCTCTTGCCCGAGCCCGTAGCTCCCGCAATAAGCAAATGCGGCATCCTGGCGAGATCCGCCACCATGGTTTTTCCCGCTATATCTTTGCCAAGCGCAAAGGTGATATGAGACTTTGCATCCTTAAATTCCGGCGTTTCCAATACCTCGCGCAAGAATACGCTGCTTACGTTTTTATTCGGTATCTCTATGCCGACCGCGGCTTTGCCCGGAATAGGGGCTTCGATACGCACTCTGGGTGCGGCAAGCGCCAATGCTATATCATTTGACAATGTGGTTATGCGGCTTACCCTTATTCCCTGAGCGGGCTGCAATTCGAAGCGCGTTATAACGGGACCTACGCTTATGTTGATTATTCTGGCGCTGATATTAAAGCTTGCCAAAGTGTCAACAAGCAGCTTTCCCATGCTTTCCGGCGAATCGGTCGGCCCGCTTCGCTTTGCGATATGCCGCTTGAGCAGTGTAAGCGGTGGATATTGATACTGCGGAACAGTCTCTGACATTTGAATCGGTTCGATATTGACTATACTTTCCGCTTTCGGTTCTTTCTTTTTTCTGACTGCCGGCGGTTCTTCAACAATAATATCCTCTTTGCGCGGTTCGATCGTGGGCATAGCCATTCTGGGCGCGTTTTCGGATATTCTGCTGCGCGCTGCCGCTTCGTCTATATATGGCGAATATATCTGTTCCGCAGGTGGATTGAATGCAGAAATCACGTCGTCAAGATCCTGCTCGATCTTTGATACGGATTTTTTTTCTATCTTTCCGCTTCTTGGTAGATAGCTCAATTCATCGGGAGCATATCTCACCTTCCCAAGATCTTGTATTCCGGGATCGACGTCCTGCGTAAGCGTATCTAAATGCAGATCGAATTCTATTTCCCTGTCCCGTTTTTGTCTGCGATGAACCGTTCCGCGCCTCTTTTCGACCTTTGTTCTTTGCTCTGGAATATCCATAATGTCGCCAAGAAGATTTTCTGAAAACAGATCGTCTTCCTCTTTGTGCACAGAAGATGAGCGAATCTTTTCCTGCCTCGTCTCAACGTATTCCTTGGCATTTTCGACGCCGCTCTTAATACTTTTACCGACTTTTTCACCCGCAGTGCGCAATGAAATGCGCGTCACTAAAAGCACGATGACAATTTCAACTGTAAAATATAGAATGTATGTGCCCACTTCTCCAAGCAGCAAAAGAGAGGGATATGCAAGCAAGGCGCCGATCAAGCCGCCGCCTTGATGCTTATCAAGACCAAACTGATATGCTTCTTTATAATAATCGATTATCTTTACGTTTTCTACCAACGGTTTATTATATACATGAAGTATCACCAGCAGGCAAAGCGTACCGATGATATATAGCGCTGTTAAAGATTTCGGCGTTTCTCTTGCCGAAAAAATAATTATAAGCAGACCCATGACAAAAAGGATCACCGGCACGGCAAAACCGATCAATCCAAACAAGGCAAAAAACATTCTGGAAATAACATTTCCTATAACGCCTACCGCGTCAGAATAAATGCTGACTGCAAAAAATAAGCCAACAGCGATCAAACATACGCCGGTGATCTCGCGGCGGCTTTGCGCTCTTTGCTGTTCTTCGATTTGTTTTTGTTTCCTTGTCGCCATCCGTTTCTCCCCATAATTATACTTCTGTATTATACAATATCTTGTGTATAAAGTGAAGAGCAATCACAAAAAAAGAGACCGCTGATGCGGTCTCTTTTGCATTTATATATCGTTTTGCTTTATTCCTTGTCAGCCTCAAAGCCGGAGAACAGATCTGCCAGCGAAGTAGTGGACTGCTGCACGGGAGGCAACTCATAATCGGAATCTTCTCTGCGGGAACGGCGCTCGCTGCGTTCAGGTCTGTCCTGACGCTGCTCAGAAGAGCTGCGCTGCTCGCGCTCGGGTCTGCTTGTTGCGGCCGGCTGTTGCGGCTGCTGTGCGCGCTGCTCGGCACGCTCCTGCTGAATGCGCTCACGCTCGGCCTTCTCGGCTGCAAGCTGCTCGGCAATCTCGGGGTTCTCCTCAAGAATGACCTCGCGGCGGCTCAGGCTGATGCGTTTGGCCTCCGGATTTACGTCCAGAACCTTGCAGCGAACCATATCGCCAACATTGATCTCATCCTCGACCTTTACAATGCGCTTTACGCCAACCTGAGAAATGTGGATCAAGCCATCGATAGTAGGCTCAAGCGCTACAAAAGCGCCAAAGGGAACTATACGCACTACCTTGCCTTCAACGATGCTGCCAACGGGGTATTTCTGATCGGCCATCGTCCAGGGCTTAGGCTGAAGCTGCTTATAACCGAGAGATACGCGCTGCTTTTCAACGTCAACATCGCGAATCAGAACTTCGATCTCCTGACCGATGCTAAGAACATCGGAAGGATGCTTTACACGTCCCCATGCGACGTCCGTCACATGCACCAAACCGTCGATGCCTCCGATATCGACAAAAGCGCCGAAATCAGTAAGGCGGCGAACGATACCGTTGACCTTTGAGCCAACAGCAAGGCTTTCCCATATCTTCTTCTTGGCCTCTTCAGCTTCAATAAGCATTACGGCCTTGTGAGACGCAACAATGCGCTTGCGTGACTTATCAACCTCGATGACCTTAAGGCTCAAGGTCTGGCCGACATATTCGCCGATATTCTCAACATACTTGGTAGAAAGCTGAGAAGCGGGAATAAATGCGCGCACGCCGTCGATCGTGGCGATAAGGCCGCCCTTGACGACTTCCTTGCCAACGCCTTCGAAGATCTTATCCTGCACATCCTCATCGAGCATGAGCTTGTCCCACATCTTCTTGCTCTCAACATTTTTGCGGGAAAGCAACACATTGCCTTCGCCATCGTTGACCTTAAGCACTTCGACCTCGATGGGGTCGCCAACCTTGACTATCTCGTTAGGATCAACGTCATTATCTGTAGAGAATTCGTTACGAGGAATAAACCCGTCAGACTTATAACCGATGTTGACGCAAACTTCGCCGTCAACAATCTGCAC
>CAYPAH010000044.1:0-8884 GCA_964408655.1 uncultured Oscillospiraceae bacterium
TGCAGGCGACGCTGGACGCGGCGGAGCTGGTGGAGCGCAACAAGCGCGGCGAGATAAGCGGCTGCACGGTTTGCGGGCCTCTCGCTCTCGATAACGCGATCTCGGTGGAAGCGGCCAAGCATAAAGGCATACAGGATCCCAACGCGGGCAAAGCCGATATACTTCTAGTTCCCTTCATCGAGGCGGGCAATATCTTTTATAAATCCCTTACATATATGGCAAAAGCGAGCAACGCGGGCATGATCGTGGGCGCAAAGGCTCCGGTGGTCGTCACCTCGCGCGCGGACAGCGACGAGACCAAGCTTAACTCCATCGCTCTCGCTATTGCCGTAGCCAACAAGCAGCTTTAATTTCCATAAGCGACTCAAGAAAGGAAAACCGCATGAAAAATTTCAAGATACTTGCGCTGAACCTTGGCTCCACCTCCACTAAGCTGGCGGTCTTCGAAGGCGAGGAGGAAAAGCTTGAGCAGGTGCTTCGTCACTCACAAGAGGAGATGGGCGCCATAAAGACCATGGAAGACAACGCGGCCTTCCGCAAGCCTCTCATACTGAATTTTCTCAAGGATAATAACGTTGACATAAAAAGCTTTGACGCGATAGTTGGACGCGGCGGCTTGATGCGCCCCATTCCCGGCGGAACCTACGCCGTGAATCAGGCGATGCTCGACGATCTTTCGTCCTGCAAGTACGGCAGCCATGCTTCTAACCTTGGCGGAATGCTCGCAAACGACATCGCGAAAGAGATAGGCGTACCCGCTTATATCGTAGATCCTGTGGTGGTTGACGAGATGGAGGATGTGGCAAAGCTTTCTGGTCATCCCTCATTCAAGCGCCGCACCTGCTTCCACGCGCTGAATCAAAAGGCTATAGCCAAGCGCTATGCGGCTGAAGTCGGCACGCCTTATAACGAGCTAAATCTTATAGTTGCCCACATGGGCGGCGGCGTTACCGTCGGCGCACATATGCACGGGCGAGTGATAGACGTAAACAACGGTCTGGACGGCGAAGGCCCTTATTCGGCGGAGCGTCCGGGCGGCCTGCCTGTGCTTGAGGTCATGCGCGTTATGAACTCCGGCGAGCTTGGCGGCTATGACGAAATGAAGCGCACGCTTACCTCGCGCTGCGGACTTATCGCATATCTTGGCACGAACGACGGCCGTGAGGTCGACGCGCGCATCGAGGCGGGCGATAAGGAAGCGGAGCTTGTTTATCGCGGCATGGCTTATCAGATAGCTAAAGAGATCGGCGCGATGGCGGCGGTGCTCGAGGGCAAGGTAGACGCGATATTGCTTACAGGCGGCTTTGCATATGACAAAATGCTAATGGGCTGGCTTGGCGATAAGGTCAAATTCATAGCTCCCGTCAAGGTCTATCCGGGCGAGGATGAAATGGGAGCGCTTACGGCAGGCGCGCTGCGCGTGCTTCGCGGTGAAGAAGAGGTCAAAACATATTAAATGAATAAACGCATTCAGATAATCACAGGGCACTACGGCAGCGGCAAGACCGAGTTCGCCGTCAATCTGGCTCTTAAGCTTGCTGCGGAGGGTAAAAAGACCGCGCTTGCCGACATGGATATAGTCAATCCATATTTCCGCTCTGCGGAAAAAAGAAAGCTGCTGGAGGATAACGGTATTCGGGTGATAGCCACCTCCTTCTCGGGTTATGTCGATCTGCCCGCCGTATCGGCGGAGGTTCTCGCCATATTCGACAGCAATGATTATTACGGCGTTCTGGATGTGGGCGGAGACCCTGAGGGAGCTCATCTTCTGGGAAGATTCGAAGGACAGCTTGAACATGCGGATTTCGATCTTCTTTGCGTCATCAACGCCAACCGTCCCGAAACGCGGGATGCGGAAAAGGCCGTTTTATATCTTCGCGCTATCGAGATAGCCTGCGGACAAAAGGTGACTGGCATAGTCAATAACACGCATCTTTGCCGCGACACCGGGGCGGAGGACATTATAAAAGGAGCCCGTCTCGTAGAAGAAGTATCAAAAGAAACTAACATCCCCGTCGTATATCACGCGGTGGAGAAAAAGTTTGTCGGCTTCGTCATGGATCAATTGGGGCAGGGAGAGATCCTTCCCATTGATATATACATGTGTAAACCCTGGGAAGTTGACTGGTAAAAAAACAAAAACAGGAGGAAACAGCAACCATGGCCGGAAAAGTAACGTTTCTCCAGGATAGGTGCAAGGGCTGCGAGCTCTGCGTAAGCGTCTGTCCTAAAGGAATCGTCGTTATCGATACGACGGTCACAAATCGCAAGGGCTATCATCCCGCAACGGTGAAGGAGATGGATAAATGCATCGCCTGCGCCAGCTGCGCTAAGATTTGCCCCGACTCTATCATCACGGTAGAAAAGCTTTAAGGAAAGGGGGCAAATAATACAATGGAAAAAGAACTCTGGAAAGGCAATGAAGCCATAGCGGAAGCTGCGATACGCGCAGGCTGCAAATATTTCTTTGGATATCCTATAACTCCGCAGACCGAGGTTCCCGAATACCTCTCTTTGCATCTGCCCGAAATAGGCGGCTGCTTCCTGCAGGCGGAGAGCGAAGTCGCGGCCATCAATATGGTCTACGGCGCTGCCGGCAGCGGTGTGCGTGTAATGACCTCGTCTTCTTCCCCCGGAATCAGCCTTAAGCAGGAGGGTATCACCTACCTGTGCGGCGCGGAGCTCCCCTGCGTAATCATCAATGTTATGCGCGGCGGCCCCGGCCTCGGCACCATACAGCCCGCGCAGGGCGACTACTTCCAGGCGACCCGCGGCGGCGGCAACGGCGATTACCGTACCCCCGTTCTGGCTCCCGCCAACGTTCAGGAAGCCGCGGACTTCGTTCGCATGGCCTTCGACATCGCTGATATCTACCGCAATCCCGTCATGGTTCTTGCAGACGGCATGATCGGCCAGATGATGGAAGCCGTTGAATGGCATGATATCGAAAAGCGCGAAATTCCCGACAAGCCCTGGGCTACCACCTGCACCCATGAAAAGCGCGAACATAACGTAATCAACTCCCTGTATATTCAGCCTGAGCTCTGTGCCGAGCACAATCTGGCTCTTGAAAAGAAATACAACGCTATCGAGGAAAAGGAAGTTCGTTACGAAGAAGTAGATACCAAGGATTGTGAGCTTCTCTTTGCGGCTTACGGCACCACCTCTCGCGTGTGCCGCGCGGCTATGAAGCTGCTTGCCGACGAAGGTATCAAGGCCGGCCTGTTCCGTCCCATCACGGTTTGGCCGTTCCCCTATAAGCAACTCAAGAAAGCCGCGGAGCAGAGCAGCGTTAAGGTAGTGCTGGATGTTGAGCTCTCTCTTGGCCAGATGATCGACGATGTTAAGATAGCCCTCGAAGGCTGCAAGCCCATCTCCTTCATCGGCAAGGCCGGCGGTTTGGTTCCTACGCCGCGTGAAGTCGCGGACGCTGCCAAGAAGGCATTGGGGAGGTAACGAATAATGGCTATTGTATATCAGAAATCCAAGGGTTTAACGGATAAGGAACTCCATTACTGCCCCGGCTGCACCCATGGCATAGCCCATAAGCTGGTGGCGGAAACGCTGGAAGAGCTTGGCATCATCGGCACCACCGTAGGCGTAGCGCCTGTCGGCTGCTCGGTTTTCGCTTATGACTATTTTTCCTGCGACATGCACGAGGCCGCTCACGGCCGCGCACCCGCTGTTGCTACCGGCATCAAGCGCGTGTCCCCTGCGGGAACCACCGTGTTCACCTATCAGGGCGACGGCGATTTGGCCGCTATCGGCACCGCGGAGATCGTTCACGCCGCCATGCGCGGTGAGAAGATCACCACCATCTTCATCAATAACGCTATTTACGGCATGACCGGCGGCCAGATGGCTCCTACCACTCTGGTAGGCCAGAAGGCTACGACCTGCCCGCTTGGCCGCTCCAAGGAGCATTACGGCGAGCCCATCCGTATGTGTGAGATGCTTTCCACCATCAACGGCTGCGTTTATGCCGAGCGCGTTTGCGTTACCGACATTCCCAACCTCAATAAAGCGAAAAAGGCTATCAAAAAGGCCTTCGAGCTTCAGCAGCAGAATGCCGGCTTCACCTTTGTAGAGGTTCTGGCCGCGTGTCCCACCAACTGGGGCAAGCCGCCGGTCAAGTCGGTTGAATGGCTCAAGGAAAATATGATCCCGTATTATCCTCTGGGCGTTTACAAGGACACTACCGCGGAGGTGAAATAACATGACGAATGAAATCATCATTTCCGGTTTCGGCGGACAGGGCGTCATGGCCATCGGTAAGACCCTTACCGAAGCGGGCATGAAAGAAGGTATGGAGGTCAGCTGGCTGCCCTCTTACGGCCCCGAAATGCGTGGCGGCACGGCTAACTGCAGCGTCGTTCTCTCGCATGATCCCATCGTTTCTCCTATCGTTCTTGAGCCTACCGAGCTCATAGCCATGAACCTGCCCTCGCTCATCAAGTTTGAGCCCGTGGTAGTTAAGGGCGGCACGATATTCGTCAACAGCTCGGTCGTCGATCAGAAGGTCAGCCGCAGCGACGTCCGCGCGGTCTATGTGGATTGCATAGGCATAGCGGAAGAGCTGGGCAACTCCAAGGTCGCCAACATGGTCATGCTTGGCGCCTATATCGAGGCAATGAAAAACCTCAAGACCGACACCATCAAAGAGATGCTGGTGCATATGTTCACCGGCCCCAAGGCTAAGCTGGTCGATCTTAACATCGAAGCGCTCAAGCGCGGCGCGGCCTGCGTAAAATAAACATCATTTCTTCATGCGGGAAGCGCCGCGGACAAACGGCGCTTCCCGTCTAAAATGATTCGATCAACATAAAACAAAATAGGAGGATCTCCAATATGGCAGTCCAATTCGCATCCAGAATGGATGGCATAAAAGGTTCCGCGATTCGTGCGCTTCTGAAGCTGGCGGATCAGCCGGACATCATTTCCTTCGCCGGCGGCTTCCCCGCACCGGAATTTTTTCCCACCAAAGAGTTAGAGGGCGTTTCCAAGAAGGTTCTGGAAGAAGACGGCAAGGCCGCGCTTCAGTATAGCTCTACCGACGGACTTCCCGCTCTTCGTAAGCACATCTGCAAGCTGATGGAGCCTCAGGGCATTAAAGCGAATGTTGAGGATATCCTGATTACCGCTGGCAGCCAGCAGGGACTCAGCTTCGCCGGAATGCTCTTTATCAACAAGGGCGATGTTATAATCACCGAGAGCCCCAGCTATCTGGGCGCTCTGAACGCTTTCAAAGCCTATGAACCCGCCTTTGTAGAGGTGGAGATGGACGAAGAAGGCATGTTGATGAATAAGCTGGAGGAGGCGCTGGAAGCCAACAAGGGTAAGGTGAAGTTCATCTACACCATTCCGGATTTCCAAAACCCCACCGGACGCACCATGACCATTGACCGCCGCAAAAAGCTGGTGGAGCTGGCCAATAAATACGGCGTATATGTGCTGGAGGATAACCCCTATGGCGCCCTGCGCTTTGAAGGCAGCATCTCTCCCGCGATCAAGAGCTTTGACACCGAAGGCCGCGTGATATATCTTGGCACCATGTCCAAGATCTTCTGCCCGGGTCTGCGTATCGGCTGGATCTATGCCAACCCCGAGGTTCTGAATAAATTCAACCTTATCAAGCAGGGCGCGGATCTTCAGTGTAACTCCATGGCTCAGCGCGAATGTGCCACCTTCCTTGATATGTATGATATCAACGCGCATATTCAGGATATCATCAAGGCTTATCGCAAGCGCCGCGATCTTATGATAAAGACCATGGACGAATACTTCCCCAAGAGCGTTTCCTATACCCATCCTGAAGGCGGACTTTTCCTGTGGGTCACGCTTCCCGAGGGTCTTGACTCAACGATAGTGTTTGAAAAAGCGCTTGAAAAGAAGGTTGCCTTCGTTGCGGGCGAGCCATTCTATCCCAACGGCGGCAATGCCAACCATTTCCGCATGAACTATTCCGCCATGCCTGACGAGAAGATCGTCGAGGGCGTGAAGCGTCTTGCAGAGGTGCTCAACGAGCTCGTCTGATAAAGATGACTTAAACTCAGTGAAATAAGGGAGATAAGGCATACGTTGACCTCATTGCCCGGGAAATATCCAGAAAAAGGACGGCCGATAAAGCCGTTCTTTTTCATTTGCCGCAGCATGAATGAAAAATAAACGCTTGTGAATTTATCCTGAAAGTGATACAATCGATAAAATTTTTCAAATATTCAACAGGAGGACACATTATGCAGATCCAGATCTCAGAGCGTATGCAAAAGCCGGATTTCCAAGGGGAATTTGTTGACGCGATGCTTAAAGCGGCTACCGCGCCAAGCTTGATATCCTTTGGCGGCGGTCTGCCTAATCCTATCTCCTTCCCGGTGGCGGAGATGGAAAAGGCGGTTGCGAAGGTGCTTGAAGAGAATGGCGTTCGCGCGCTTCAATACAGCACCACGGCCGGCTACGAGCCCCTGCGCAGCTTTATTGCCGCGCGTTATAAAAAAGTAGGAGCCGACATTAGCGCTGATGAGATCATTATTACCAACGGCTCGCAGCAGGCGCTTGATATGTTCGGCGCGGTTCTTATCGATCCGGGCGATGAGATATTGCTTGAGCGTCCCAGCTATCTTGCGGCATTGCAAACCTTTCATCTTTACGATCCCAAGGTTCTTACCGTTGAGCTTACGGATAAGGGCGTGAACTGCGATGAGCTTGAAACGATCTTAAAGACGCACAAGCCCAAGTTCTTCTATGCGATACCGAATTTCCAAAACCCCACCGGCCTTACTTACAGCAAAGAAACAAGAGAAAAGGCGGCGGAGATAATCAAAAAGAGCAATATGCTCGTTATCGAGGATAATCCTTACGGAGAGCTTCGTTTCCGCGGCGAGGGAGGACATTCCTTCAGCCACTATCTGGGCGAACAATGCTGCATGATGGGCACCTTCTCAAAAACGGTCTCTCCCGGAATGCGCATAGGCTGGCTCGCCTGCAAAAACAAGGCGCTTATGGAAAAGCTTATGGCATATAAGCAGATCATGGATCTGCATACCAACATTTTCTGCCAGATGGTGCTTGAGCAATATTTGCGTGATAACGATCTTGATAAGCACATGACCAAGATAAAGGATCTTTATCAGCACCAGTCCGAGGTAATGATGGCCTGCATGGATAAATATCTTCCCGAGGGCGTGAGCTACACCAAGCCCGAGGGCGGAATGTTCATCTGGGCGACCATGCCCGAGGGCGTTACGGCGCTCGACGTTCAAAACGCGGCTCTTAAAAAGGGAGTTCTCGTTACGGCGGGCGATCCCTTCTATGAAAAAGATCGCGGAGTGCGCACTATGCGTCTCAATTATTCCAACAGCACCGATGAAAAGCTTGAAGAAGGCATGAAAATACTTGGCGAAGTCATACGCGATCTGATGAAATAAGCAAAGAAACAAAAAAGGGAGATGCTTTTGAAAGCGTCTCTCTTTTTTGTAATGCCTTTTTGCGGGCTTGTCATAAAAAAGCTTGTGCCTTATGATAAAAGAAAAAACGATGCAAGGCGATAAGGAACAAAGCTGATGGATAAACGGGAAATGATAAGCTTTTTTGACGAGCTTGCGCCGTCTTGGGACGCGGGCATGAAACGAAGCGATGAAATAATAGAGCAAATACTCGATTATGCGGGCGTTACGGCGGATAAAAGTGTGCTCGATATCGCCTGCGGCACCGGCGTGCTGTTTCCCGATTATCTGAAACGGCAGGTGAAAAGCGTGACGGGCATAGATATTTCGCCTAAGATGATCGCCTGCGCCGAGGCTAAATTTGACGACCCCCGCATAACTCTTATAAGGGGCGACGCGGAAAATGCCGAACTTGACGAGGCTTTTGACTGCTGCATCGTGTATAATGCCCTGCCGCATTTTATCAAGCCGGAAAAGCTTATAAAGTCTGCCGCAAACGCTTTAAAAACGGGGGGCAGGCTGACCATAGCTCACGGAATGAGCCGCGAGAAGCTGAACAGGCATCATGGAGGGCTGAGCGAAAAGATCGCAACAAAGCTGATGAGCGCGGAGGAGCTCAGCGCCATTTTTGAACCCTCTTTTAAGGCGGACATTTGCGTTTCAAACGATAAGCTTTATGTTGTTTCGGGAACAAAGCGCATATAGCGGATGATTTTCCATACCCGCGTCATATCTTCCAATAATAAGCGCTTAGGGGGGCGAGAAGCGCGCCGCCATTAAAGCTGACGCCTTCACCGCTTAAAAGATCAGCGGCGCTTTGAGCGGCCGCGTCAAAGCTCGCAAAAAATTCCTGATCGTCGGCGTTGACGGCGATGATGATGCGCTCGTCTCCCGCGCGGCGCTCAAACACGAGCTGGCGGTTCGTGAGGAACAGCTTTTTATATCCGCCGAAGAGCAAAGCTTTTTCCGTTTTAAAAATGGCGGAGAGTTTAGCGATATATTCGCAAAGGGGAGTAAAGAGCGCGGAAGGAGGGCAGGGACGAAGGGCTTCGTCGCCGCCTTCTTCTTTTTTGCCCCGCTGAGCCCATTCGCCGCCGTAATAAATGCAGGGAATGCCGGGTATGGCAAAGAGCATGGCATAGGCAAGCGGCAGATGCGCCTCGTTTTTTAAGGCGCTTGCAAGGCGGTTTACATCGTGATTATCGAGAAAGCTGAAAAGATGCTTTCCCTCATACATGCCGCAGAACTCCTGCTCAAGCGTATAATTTATCTCAAACATATTCATGTCGTTGAAGCTTGACCATATTCCCTTATATGCCTGATAATTAGTAACGCTGTGAAGGAGCGAGCCCTCATCCAAAATGCGCCTGTAGTCGCCGTGTATCATTTCGCCAAGCAGAAAAAAGTCCGGCTTTTGCTTATCTACATGCTCGCGAAGCGCG
>CAYPAH010000044.1:8894-14298 GCA_964408655.1 uncultured Oscillospiraceae bacterium
GAAGTCGGGATCAAGGCAATAGGCCACGTCAAGGCGAAGACCGTCAATGTCAAAATCTCTTATCCAGCCGTCTATGCTTTCAAAAAGATAATCCCGAACCTCGCTGTTAAAAAGATTGAGCCGGACAAGTTCGTAATGTCCCTCCCAGCCTTCGTAATATAAGCCGTCCTGATAGGCGTTGTCCCAGTCGAAGCGCAGATTGACAAACCAATCCTTATATCTCGACTGCTCACGCTTTTCACACAGATCGCGAAATGCAAAAAAACCGCGCCCGACATGGTTGAAAACGCCGTCGAGAATCACCCGTATTCCGTTTTTGTGAAGCTCGCCGCATACTGCGGCAAAATCCGCATTGCTTCCAAGGCGGGGGTCGATGCGCCTGTAATCACGGGTGTCATAGCCATGCCTGTCGGAATCGAAGACCGGACAGAAATAGACCGCGTTTGCGCCCAGAGACTTTATGTGGGGTATCCATTCGCTTACTTTAGCTATGCGATTTACCATTATTCCGTCGTTTTCAGCCGGAGCCCCGCAGAAGCCAAGCGTGGATATCTGATAAAATACGCTCTCGTATGCCCACATATCTGATCGTCTCCTAAAATTCAAAACTATGGTTCTTGATTATAAACTTTCACGCCTTAAATGGCAAGCGGAAGAAAATGATGCTGCAAAATAAGAGCCTCCCGCATAATGCAAAGAGCGGGAGGCCGGTGAAAGAAATAATTATACCGCAAACTTATATTTGCGCTTATATTCGTTGTAGCAATCCTTGAACTCTTCGTTATCCATAGTTTTTATGGAGTTGAGATATTCGTGGGAATCAAAGCTGTGCTGGGCGACGGCAATGACCGCGGCCGCTATATTGGAGCAATGGTCTGAACTGCGCTCTATATTGTTCAATATATCCGATAAAACAAAGCCGTGCTCTATCGTGCAGTGCCCGCTTTGCAGCCGGGCGATATGGCGGGTCTTGGCTTCAAGCACAAGGTCGTCGATGCGCTGCTCAAAGGGCTCTATGCGGCTTGCAAGTCCGGCGTCGTTTTTCTCAAAGGCTTCCACTGTTTGCGCGAGTATATCGCTGAGCGCGGTCTTGAGCACGAGCAGATCCGCGTTTGCTTCCTTTGAAAACGAGATGTTTTTGTTTTTCATTTCTTCGGCGGAATCGCAAAGATTCAATGCATGGTCGCCTATGCGCTCAAAATCGCCTATCATGTGCAAAAGCTCAGCTATCCTTTGGCTGTCGGAATCCTGAAGGTCTCTGCTGGAAAGGCGAACCAGATATGTGCCAAGCTTGTCCTCATATTTATCGAGAGTATCTTCGTCGGCCGTGATGCCCTCCACCTCTTTTTCATCATAATTGCCAAGCTGATCCAATGCCGCGCTCAAAGACTTGGCGGCGACATGCCCCATGCTTACAGTCATGTTTACACATTCGGCGATAGCAAACGAGGGGGTGGCAAGCAGGCGCTCGTCGATGAAAACAGCCTCCGGTTTTTTGCTTTTGCCGGGGATAAGCGTTTCGCTGAGCTTGATAAGCTGCTTTGAAAAGGGCAAAAGGAGGAAGGTGGTGACTACGTTGAAAAGGCTGTGTATCACCGCGATGCCAAAGGGCGATATGGCGGAATTCATAAATGTTGTATCTATGAAGATCTTGAGCAGATAATAAATAATAAGAAAAATAACGGTGCCGATAATGTTGAAAAGCGTGTGGAAAATAGCCACGCGCTTTGCGTTTTTATTTACGCCTATGCCCGAGATAAGAGAAGTGACGCAGGTGCCTATGTTCAGACCCATTATGATAGGCGAGGCCATGGCATAGCTGATGCTGCCCGTCATGGAAAGCGCCTGTAGAATACCGATAGACGCGGCGGAGCTTTGGATTATGCCTGTGAACACAGCGCCCACCAGCACGCCGAGCAGGGGATTATTGAAGGCTGTAAGTATGCTGGCAAATTCAGGAACCTCTGAAAGCGGCTCCATAGCGCCGCTCATAAGCGACATGCCGAACATCAAAACGGCAAAGCCTATGAAAACGCCGCCCATGCTCTTTTTCTTTTCCTGCTTGGTGGAAAGTATCAGCAATATCCCGACGAAGGCGAAGATGGGAGCGAAGGAACTGGGCTTTAGAAGGCGAAGAAAAATATTGCTGCTTTCGATCCCCGAAAGCGAAAGTATCCACGCGGTGAGCGTGGTGCCTACGTTAGAACCCATCAGCATATGCACGGTCTGCGAAAACTGCATAACGCCGGAGTTTACCAAGCCTACCAGCATGACGGTGAGCGCTGATGATGACTGTATCGCGACCGTTATGCCCATGCCGAGGAGAAGCCCCCTAAAGGGGCTGGAGGTTATTTTGCTCAGCGCTCTTTCAAGCTTGCCGCCGGTCATTTTTTCCAGACCGGCGGACATGACAGTCATGCCGTAAAGGAAGAAGGCAAGGCCGCCCAAAAGCGTTATTAACGAAAAAATATCCACTATACATCATTCTCCATCTATTATTACATATATGATAATATTATCCTTTTGTAAAGTCTAAGCGCCGGGTAATGTTAAATCCATGTAAAGTGGAGCTTATATATTAAACATTAGCCGCGGGAAAGTGTATCAGAATGCTGGTTCCCTTGCCGGGCGCGCTGTGCAGCTCGATCTCCGCATGATGCAGCATGGCGGCGTGCTTTACGATGGAAAGGCCGAGTCCCGTGCCGCCGATCTCTTTTGAGTGGCTTTTATCCACACGGTAGAATCTTTCAAACACGCGCTGATGGTGTTCTTCGGGAATACCTATTCCGTCGTCGCTTACTGAAAGCGTTACGCGCTTTGGCGAGGCAATGACCTTTAACTCTACCTTGCCGCCCCCATGGTTATATTTTATCGCATTGTCGCAGAGGTTGTTTATGATCTCACGGATAAGCGGCGGAACGCCGTCTATCTGCGCGTCGTCGCCGCCCGCGCTGAGCGTTACGCCTTTTTTCTCCGCCAGAGGGCGATGAGCGGACACCGCGTCCATCACCAGATCGAGCAGATGCAGCCTTTGGAAGGGTACGTCGTTTATACCTTCATCGAGCTTTGAAAGGCGTATTATGTCGTCCACAAGCGCGATCATACGGCGGGATTCGTTATATATCTGCCCGCTGAAATGCTGCATGTCCTCGGGGCGCACAAGCCCGTCACGCATTATTTCGGCGCAGCCGGAGATAGAGTGCAGAGGGGTTTTCAGCTCGTGAGAAACATTGGCGGTGAATTCACGGCGTATCTGTTCGGCTTGAGTTTTATCCGTAACATCAAAGAGCAACAGCGCAACGCCGCTTATCTTTTCACCAGAGTAGACGGGGCTTGCGTCAAGCTGATATTCGTCGCCGCCTATTTTCATAACGGTCTCGGCGTGTTCTCCGCTGTAAGCCTTTTCCATAAGCTCCTGCATGGGGAGCTCGCGGTTTATAGAGAGGATGTCTTTTCCCGCGCAGCTTTCATCGGCGGAAAACGCGTGCGCGGCGCTTTCGTTTATGCTGAGAATGTCGCGTTTGTCGTTCAAAAGAACGATGCCTTCGTTCATGCTGCCTACTACAGCGTCCCATTCGTCCTGCTTTTGCTTTAGCTTATCCATCTGCTCGGATATCTGGCGGCTTTGATAATCGATGCGGCGCAGCAGGGGCGCTATCTCATCATAGGCTTCGTTTTCAAGCGGATGGTCGAGATCGAGGTCGTTAAGCGGGCGAACGATGCGCTTTGACAGGCGCGAAGCCAGTACCGCCGAAAGGATTATGGCGACGGCCAGCACGATGAAGATGGGCTGTATCATGCCGAAGACAAGAGAGAGCACGGTGTTTTGCGCGAAGGCAACGCGAATAACGCTGCCATCGGGCAGCTTCTGCGCATAATACAGCATTTTTTCAGTGAGCGTAGATGAATAACGCACACTTTCGCCATATCCGCTTTTAAGTGCTTCGGTGAATTCTTCGCGATCCGCATGGTTTTCCATAAGCGTGCTGTCGCTTTTGCTGTCATAAAGAACGCTGCCGTTCTCATCTATCCATGTTATGCGGTAATCTCCGGCGTCAAGTCCTTCGATATAGTCTTTTCCCTCACCGGCAACGCCGCGGGCGATAAGATCTGTCTGTATTTTTAGTTGCTTGCTCTGAACGCCGGTGAAATGCTCATAGAGCACTCCCAAAATGATAAGGAAGCAGGAAAGAAGTATTATTGAAGCCACAAGTAAAATGGCATTGAATATTTTTTTAGTCATTTGGCGCCTCCAATCTATAGCCAACGCCGCGCACCGTTGAGATGTATTCTCCGCATTCGCCCAGCTTGGCGCGAAGCGTGCGGATATGAACGTCTACAGTTCGCGTTTCTCCGTCGTAATCCATGCCCCATATGCTCTCAAGTAAACGGTCGCGGGTAAAGACGATGCCCGGATTTTCAAGAAAAAGCTGAAGCAGCTCATATTCCTTGAGCGTCAGATTTATCCTTTCGCCGTTTATGCTGACGCAGTGTCCGCCCGCATCCATAATAAGCGCTCCCGCGCGCAGCTCTTTTACGGCCTTGCCGCTTGAGGCGCGGCGGAGAACGGCGCGGATGCGCGATATCATTTCCATCATGCCAAAGGGCTTTGCAAGATAATCGTCCGCGCCAAGATCGAGTCCTATCACCTTATCATATTCGGTGCCCTTTGCGCTCGCCATGATAATAGGTATATCCTGCGTGGCGGCGGAGGCGCGAAGGCGTTTAAGAATGGATATGCCGTTTTCGCCGGGGAGCATGATGTCAAGCAGCACAAGCTCGGGCTTTTGCGAGCGAAGCGCTTCGGAAAAGGCGGTCCCGTCGGGAAAGCCCTGCGCTTCAAAGCCGGTGGAATTCAGAGTATACACCATCATCTCGCGAATTCCGGCGTCATCCTCAACGATATAGATCATGCTTCCTCCCCCTTGCTGCCCGTTATAGAGTATAATACCCATTCCGCTATATTCACTGCGTGATCGCCAATCCGTTCAAAGTATTTTGCGATCATCAGCATATCCAGGGCATATTCCATGTCGCCGCCATCCTTAAAGCGTTCGGCGAGGGCGGTCTTTACCTTGTCAAACAAAGCGTCCACCACATCGTCCGTTGCTATCACCTCAAGCGCTGCTTCTGTGTCGCGCTTAACGAAAGCGTCTATGCTTTTTGTTACCATTTGTATTGCCGCGTCCGCCATTTCGCCTATATGCAGCGTTTCGTCGCAAACGCGCAGCTTCGCCATGGTGACGATCTCCGCGATGTCCTCAGACTGGTCGCCTATGCGTTCCATATCGGTTATCATTTTGAGCGCCGAGGAAATGGCGCGAAGGTCGCGGGCGACGGGCTGCTGCTGCAAAAGCAGCCTTATGCAGAGCGCTTCTATATCGCGTTCCTTTTGATCGATCTG
>CAYPAH010000045.1:0-13377 GCA_964408655.1 uncultured Oscillospiraceae bacterium
TGTCCTCAAATTCCGATAAGCCGATGGACGTCTTTGGAGAAAGCTGGAACAGGCATTCCGAGCGCATTTGCGAAGCTTGGAATGCTTTTGTTATGCTGGAAGATCTGGTTTTGCTCCCCGGGGATCTGAGCTGGGCAATGCAGATGGATGAGGCGATGGAGGACATAGGCTTTATTTCCAGACTGCCGGGAACAAAGGTATTGCTTCGCGGGAACCATGATTATTGGTGGACTTCCATTTCAAAGCTGAGGGCGCGCCTGCCGGAAAAAATGTATGCCCTGCAAAACGACGCGCTTACTATAGGCAATGTCAGTATTGCCGGCAGCCGCGGTTGGATATGCCCAGGAAGCAGCAGCTTTGACGCGCAAAAGGATCAGGCGATATTTGACAGGGAATGCATACGGCTGGAGCTGTCTCTTCAAAAGCTCGATCCAAAGGCCGAACATCGAATAGCGATGCTGCATTATCCGCCCTGCAACGAGCGCAGGATGCATTCACGTCTTATGGAATTATTGGAGCAGTATGAGGTGGAGCTTACGCTTTACGGACATCTGCACGGGAAGTCCTGCCTCAATGCTTTTGAAGGAGAGCGAAACGGAGTTATATATAAACTTTGCTCGGCGGATCATCTTGATTTCAAACCGCTCTATTTGTTGGAAATTTAATAAAAACGGAGAAAAATACAAGGCATAAAACGGCATTTCACCATGAAACGCCGTTTTTTTGTGTCCAAAATGGAAAAAACATAAAAAAATAGCAGAAAATGGGGCGAAATTTCATAAAAGTGGTGACAAGTGTGGCGAAGTGGTGTATAATCTAATCAAGTAATAAGGCAGAAGTCTATCCAAACGATCCCATTTATTTTTCTGAAAGGAACCGCGGACGATGCTAATAAATTCGTACAGCCACAGCGTTGACCTCAAGGGCAGGGTGTTTATTCCTGCCAAGTGGCGCGATGATCTGGGCGATACTGTGATCGTGACGCGGGGAATACTGGGCAAGGGAGACAGCAAGTGCCTGTTTGGAATGTCCATGGCGGCATGGAACGAATTTTATGAAAGATTCAGATCTCTCGCTTTGAGCGATGTGCGGGCGCAGAATGTTATGCGCCTGCTTTTTGCCAACGCATGTGAGTGCGAAGTGGACAAGCAGGGCAGAATACTGGTTTCAAATTCGCTTAGGGCATACGCGGGACTTGATAAAGACGCGGTGCTTATAGGGATGGGCGGAAGATTTGAAATATGGGACGCCGCCACATGGGAAAAACACAACGAAACGGAAGATGAAATAGGCGACGATGCTCTTGGCCATCTTATGGAGCTGGGAATATGAGCGAATTTCGCCACATCCCCATAATGAAAAAAGAGGTGCTTGAACTTTTACAGCCGCAGCGCGGCGGCGTTTATGTGGACGGCACCTTGGGCGGCGGAGGACACGCGGAAGCTATATTGGAGCTTTTGCCTGAAACCGGCAGATACTATGGCATAGACCGCGACGCGGCGGCAATAGAAGCGGCGCAGAAAAGGCTTTCGTCATACTCTAACTTCAAAGCCTTACGCGGAAACTTTTTTGACATGAAAGAGCTCCTTGCGCAAAACGGAGTTACGCAGGCAAACGGCATCCTTTTGGATCTGGGAGTTTCCTCCTACCAAATCGATTCTCCGGAGCGCGGATTTTCATATCAGGAGGATGCGCCTCTGGATATGCGAATGGACGGCGACTCGGCCTTTAGCGCATATGATGTGGTGAACACTTACAGCTTTGAAGAGCTTTGCAGAATATTACGCAACTATGGCGAGGAACGCTTTGCCGATCGCATTGCGGACGCTATCATCCGTCAGAGAGAAAAAGAGGCGATAAGCCGCACGACGGAGCTTGCGGAAATAATAAGCAAAGCGATACCCGCGAAGGCTAGATACGCTGAAAAGCAGCATCCGGCCAGAAGAAGCTTTCAAGCCTTGCGCATTGAGGTGAACGGCGAACTGGCGGGTTTGGAAAAAGCCTTGCAGGATGCGCACGACATACTCGCGCCGGACGGAGTGCTTGCGGTAATCAGCTTCCACTCTTTGGAGGACAGAATAGTAAAACAAAGCTTCAAACGCTTCGAAGATCCCTGCATATGCGATAGAAAAGCTCCGATATGCACCTGCGGTCGCAAACCAAGCGTGAAGATAATCACAAGAAAGCCATTGACGGCCGGAGAAGATGAACTTAGCGAAAACCCCAGATCACACTGCGCGAAACTTCGCGCGATACGAAAGCTTGTAACGGAAAATAATACATAAGGACGATGAAAAAGGAATACCATGGCAGTAGCGGCGAAAAAACTGGAAAATGAATTTGCCTATATGCCCGCAACAAGGGTGTATTCAAACGCCGCGGCTCTGCGTGCAAGACGCGAGGCGGTGGAGGCAGAGATAAGCCGCAAGAAAAAGATAGATCGGGCGGCGAGAGCAAAGGCCGCAGGCAGAGAAGCACTGAGAAAACTGTTTATGGTGATAAGCGCGGGAGTTGCAATGGCGTCGATATTGCTGATGCTGATACGTTATTCAAATATAAATCATCAGTATGCGGCCGTGAACGACTTGAAAAGCGATATAGATACGGTAAAGCTTGAGATCAACGCCCTCAACGTGCAGCTAAACAGCGCCGTGTCCCTGCAGGAAGCGCGAGAAGCGGCGGAGGGAGCAGGACTGGGATATCCCAAGGGCGAACAGATAATCACCGTCGAATCAAGAAATTCGCAGGCAAAAACAGTGCAGAACGATTTGGCGGAGGAGATAGAGGTGCTTGAGTAAAGAACCGGAAGGAGCGGGATGGCATGAGCGCACCTGATGTGGCACAAAAGCGTAGAATCATCATAGTGCTTGCCGGAATAGTGGCCGTGTTCCTGCTCTTGATAGGAAGATTGTTCTACTTGATGGTAATTCAGGGCGACGAGCTGCAGCAAATGGCGCTTTCGCAATGGACGCGCGATACCTCGATGACAGCGGCGCGCGGAGTGATAATGGACGCCAACGGCGTAGTGCTTGCCCAAAGCGGAACGGCTTATAAAGTTTTGATATGGCCGAACTCGATAAAGGCGGCGGAACGCGACAGAATAGCAAGAGAGCTGAGCGAAACACTGAATATGGAATATGCAACGGTGCTCAGCCGGATAAGCAACACAAAGCTTCAGCAAATAGAGCTGAAACGCGGCGTGGAGCGGGAAGTGATAGACAGGATCACGGCGCTTAAGCTGGGCAACGGCGTTGGAACGGCGGTAGACACCAAACGGTATTATCCAAACGGAAGCCTGTTTTCACAGTTGATCGGCTTTACTACGATAGATGGCACCGGCCAGGCCGGTTTGGAAAAGAAATACGATGATTATCTCGCCGGCAGAAACGGACGCACCATCACTGAGACCGATAGAAAAGGAAACGCGCTGGCTTACGGAACTGAAGAGATAATCGACCCGATAGACGGTTACGATCTGGTACTTACGGCGGATAGCATACTCCAATCCTTTTTGGAAAAGGCTCTTGAAGAAGCCGTAGAGGTAAACAAGGCGAAGGATGCACAGGGAATAGTGATGAACTGCCGCACGGGCGCGATACTTGCCTTGGCTACCAAGCCTGATTATGACCCCAACAGCCCGCCACGAAGCGATTTGGAGCTGCTTAATCAACTCAGCAGGGAAAGAATAGTTACCGACACCTACGAGCCGGGCTCCACCTTTAAAATCGTTACTCTGGCTTCGGCGATAGACAGCGGCGTGGTGAGCGAGGAAAGCACATATCAGTGTCCGGGTTACAGATACGTCAACGGCGAAAGGATACGCTGCTGGAAAAGCGCCGGACATGGCTCGCAGGATCTTTGCAAGGCCACGGAAAACTCTTGCAACGCCGCGTTCATGGATATAGCGCTGGGTCTGGGCGAGGATAGGTTTTACGATTACCTTTACGCATTTGGCTTCGGTTCCTCTACTCAAAGCGGAATATCTGGCGAGGCGGGCGGAATCGTGACCAACCAGAAATATATGACGGACAATACCCTCGTTCGTATCGGCTTTGGGCAAAGCATTGCGGTAACACCGATACAGCTCGCTACGGCGGTAAGCGCCGCGATAAACGGCGGAAATCTGATGAAGCCGTATATCCTTGAAGAAGTGGTGGATGCCGACGGAAACACGGTAGAACAATACGGACCGGAAGTAGTAAGAAGAGTAATCAAGGAAAACAGCTCGGCCACCGTAAGAAAGATACTTGAGAGCGTAGTGGCGAACGGAAGCGGTAAAAACGGCGGAGTGCCGGGATACCGCATAGGCGGAAAAACAGGAACCGCGCAAAAATACGAGGACGGCGCCATAGCCGACGGAAAGCTGATCGCTTCATTTATCGGGTTTGCCCCGGCGGATTCTCCGGAATTCCTCGTTTTGATATTGGTAGATGAGCCCAAGGTAGGGCCGATATTCGGAAGCACGGTCGCGGCGCCTTTCGTATCGGATGTTATGGAGGAAATCCTTCAATACTATGGATACATGCCCGATTCCGGCGAGGAAAGCGTAACGGTGCCGAACGTAACTGGACTAAGCGTTGAAAGCGCGCAGGACACATTGAGAAGCGCCGGCCTTACGGCAACAGTGCAGGGCAGCGGAGAGGTACTCGCCCAGATCCCCCGGGCGGATAAGGAAACAGTAAAAGGAAGCAACTTGCTGCTCTATACGGCCGATACCGACGTAGAGCGAACACAAAGTCCGGAGGGGGAGGACGCGGTGGACATAGAGACCACGACGGATATCCCCGAGCTTCTTGGAATGTCAAGATTGGCTGCCGCTATGGCTCTTAAGGAAAAGGGACTTGTAATGACGGTTCCGGGCGAACAAAAGGGCAAAGCGATAAGACAAGTGCCGTCAGCGGGCACGATAGTCGAAAAAGGATCTGAGGTATTGGTGGAATTCTCAGAAGCCGAATTGGGTGGAGGTTAAGATGCTACTTTCTGAACTGGCAAAACCGATAAAACACGTTTTATACGGCGAAGATACCGTAGTCGGCTCGCTTTGCTACAATTCCCGCAAGGTACAGCCGGGTGATGTGTTTTGCTGTGTTACAGGAACCTTTGCCGATGGCCACGCATTCGCGAAGCAGGCGATCGACGCGGGGGCTGCGGCTCTTGTGGTCGAGCACAGGCTTCCCTTTGAGATACCCCAGCTTCTTGTTGACAACACGCGCATAGCTATGGCGGAAATGGCTGCGGCGCTTTACGATTATCCCTCAAGAGCCATGTGCATGATTGGCGTGACAGGCACAAACGGAAAAACCAGCGTTACTTACATGATAAAGACCATCATGGAGCGCATGGGCAAAAAGGTCGGCCTTATCGGCACAATCCGCAACATGATAGGTCAGCGCAACATAGATACCGAGCGCACAACGCCGGAAAGCGTAGACCTTCAAGCGATACTTGCCATGATGCGCGACGACGGCGTTGATGTAGTGGTGATGGAGGTCTCATCACACTCGCTGGATCAGCACCGCGTGCACGGGATCAAGTTCGATCTGGGGATATTCACGAATTTGACGCAGGATCATTTGGATTATCATAAAACTTTCGAAAACTATTTTGCGGCCAAGAAAAAGCTTTTTGATAATTCTGAAAAGGCTGTCGTCAATGTTGACGATATCTACGCCAAGGATTTGATCGGCGGACTTTCAATACCTTATATGACCTACGGAATACGTGAAAAAGCCGATCTTCGCGCGGCGGATATAGACATTTCAACAAGAGGCGTGCAGTTCAACATGTATGTTGAAGACGAGGCAGTGCCGATGTATATCCCGATACCCGGGCTTTTCAGCGTTTTTAACGCACTCGCCGCTTCAGCGGCGGCCTTGCAGCTTGGCTGTCCTCTCGATGTGATAAGAGAAGCGCTCAGCCATATGCTCAGCGTATCCGGCCGTCTGGAACCTCTTTCCACAGAGGGACGCGACTTTTCCGTTTTGCTCGATTACGCTCACACACCGGACGCCTTGGAAAACGTGCTTAAGACCGTTCGCGGTTTTTGCAAGGGAAGGCTTATTGCTCTCTTTGGCTGCGGAGGCGACCGCGATCACGCGAAGCGTCCGATAATGGGAGAGATCGCCGGAAGATACGCGGATTTTCTGGTGGTGACCTCGGATAATCCCCGCACGGAAGACCCAATGGATATAATTAATTCCATCATGGAGGGCGTGAAGAAATCCGGATGCGAATATGTAGTTATAGAGAATCGCAGGGAAGCGATAGAGTTCGCGCTTAAAAATGCACACAGCGACGACGTCATTATTCTTGCCGGCAAAGGACATGAAACATATCAGGAGATAAACGGCGGGAAACATCACTTTGACGAAAAGGAGATCGTGGCGGAGATCCTCGCGGATGAAACGCTGACGAAAGAACAATGAAAACACTGATATACGCGCTGCTGCTTTCTATGATAGCGACCCTTATCGCGGGCGTTTTCTGCATACCTATGCTTAAACGCCTCAAATTCGGGCAAAGCGAGCGCGATCTTGGCCCCAAAAGCCATTTGGAAAAGGCGGGAACGCCGACCATCGGCGGACTTATGTTCCTCTTTGGCATACTCGTTTCCGCGTTGATAATGACGTTTTCGGCCAATGAGCTGGCCATTCCGGCTTTGCTTGTTACCTTTGCGTTTGCACTGATAGGTTTTCTCGATGATTTTTTGAAGGTGCGCAAGCATAATACCGACGGGCTGAGAGCTTATCAAAAGATAATAGGCCAGTTCGGAATAGCGCTGGTGCTGGCTGTTTTCGCATATAGAAATCCGATGATTGGCAGCAAGATATATTTACCTCTTTTCAATGCGGAATGGGATCTCGGAATTTTCTATATACCCTTTGTTATTTTCGTTACGGTCGGCACGGTCAACAGCGTTAATCTTACCGACGGGCTGGACGGGCTGGCCGCCAGCACCTCCGGCATATACTCTGTGGCAATGGCCGTTACCTTTGCATATTTAAGCTATGCCGCATTAGCCCCAAGCGATATGGGACAAGCTAAAATGACGCAATATGCCGCCGAGCTTCAATCTATGGGCGCATTTGCGGCTGCGGTAGCAGGGGGCTGCTTCGGTTTCCTTTACTATAACGCTTTTCCGGCAAAGGTATTTATGGGCGACACTGGTTCGCTCGCTCTTGGCGGCGCCATCTCGTGCATGGCCGTGTTTTCCCGTGCCGTGCTGCTTCTCCCGCTTATGGGAATATGCTTTGTGGCCTCGTCGGTGTCTGTGATATTGCAGGTCGGCAGCTATAAGCTTCGTCATGGAAAGCGGATATTCCGCATGGCTCCCTTACATCACCATTTTGAGCTTTCCGGAAAAAGCGAAACTCAGATCGTGTGCATGTATATGCTCGTAACGATGGCAGCCTGCCTGATAGGAATGCTGGCATACGTTTAAAGAGGGAAGATAAATTTGTTTGTATGCCGTTTGGCGGCAAAATCCGCAGGGAACCGTGGTTGGTGCTTGGCACGGTCGGCGGAGCGGCGCGAAAGCGCCGGGTCAAGATGTTTGAAAGAGGCTGCGGCTTGTTCTTTCAAGCAGCCTGACACGCCAAACGGCTTTTTTTATTCAAATGAACGTGTTATTATATATGACATGTAAAGCATAGGAGGCTTCGGTATGGCAGGGAAAACGGCATTGATAGTCGGCATGGCAAAAAGCGGTATCGCAAGCGCAAAGCTGCTCGCAAGGCATGACTGGAATATCGTAATAAACGATATGAAAACGGATATGGAGGGTCTTCGCGAGGCGCTTTGCGGAATAGAGTATACGAACGCCCTTGGCAAAGAACCTTCGGATTTGCTTGATGGAATAGACATGATGGTCTTGAGCCCGGTAGTTCCTATATTCAAAGCTTTTGCGCTGGAAGCGAAAAAACGCGGCATAGAAGTGATCGGTGAAATAGAGCTTGGCTATCGCTTCATGCATCCCGAGTGCAAGCTTGTCTGCATAAGCGGGACTAACGGAAAGACTACGACTACCGCTCTTACGGGCGCTTTATTTAAGGCTGCGGGCATAAAAACATATATACTCGGAAATATAGGCATACCTATCACCGAGTTTGCCGACCGGACAAAGGCGGGAGATGTGATAGTCGCGGAAACGGCGGCTCTTCAGCTTGAAAGCATAGCTGATTTTCACGCGAACGCGGCAGGGATGCTCAATATCACCGAGGATCATCTAAACCGCTTTCAGGATAAGATGGAAAACTATATTGCTGCAAAATGCCGTATTTTTGAAAATCAGGACTCAGGGGATTACGCCGTTTTGAATTACGACGATATTACCGTAAAGGATATGGCGCGCTTGACAAAGGCAAAGGTAATACCCTTCTCTCAGAAGCATATACTTGAAGACGGAATGTGTGTTGACAAGGGCTATATGCTTTGGCGGATGAACGGAAAGGAAGAGCGGCTGATAAAGACCGACGAGCTAAAGATACCCGGCGCTCACAATGTTGAAAATGCGCTCTGCGCGGCGTCGCTTGCAATGTGCATGGGTTTGCCGGTGGAGGCTGTGCGTGAGGGACTAAAGGCGTTTCAAGGAGTTGAGCACCGCATAGAGTTCGTAAGGGAGCTTGAGGGCGTGCGTTATATCAACGATTCCAAGGGAACAAACCCCGACTCCACTATAAAAGCCGTGCAGGCGGTGAAGGCTCCCATCATATTGCTTCTGGGAGCCGGAAATTACGATAAAAAGAGTGATTTCGCGCCTCTCTTCAATGCCTTTGAAGGCAAGGTGAAGGCGGTGTTGGCCTCGGGCTGCAATACGCCAAGGATATGCTCGGCCGCCAAAGAAACGGGCTTTGAACCTGTGACGGTTTGCGGCGACGATCTAAAGGAAATGGTGGAGGCGGCGAAAAAGCTTGCTTCGCCCGGAGATACGGTCTTGCTTTCGCCGGCGGCGGCAAGCTGGGGCGTATTTGAAAATTACGAGCAGCGCGGGGAAGTTTTTAAGGCAATAATAAACGCTTTGTAGGCCGTGAAAGGAAACGGTGTGGAAACACGAAGGGAAATACAACAGAAAAGCGGCATGGATTTTACGCTGTTTGCGGCGGTTTTGCTGCTGTGCGCATTTGGCCTGATAATGGTTTTTTCCGCCAGCTATTACTATGCCCAGACGAATTTCAGCGATGGCTTGTATTACCTTAGAAGTCAAAGTATTTATTTAGCGGCTGGCATCGTGGCCTTAATGGTGCTCTCTCGTATAGATTATCATGTGTGGGAAAAGCTGAGACTCCCTTTTTTGATAATAACCATGGTGCTGATGACTGCCGTTGTATTTTGGGGCGTTGAACGAAACGGCGCGAGAAGATGGCTGAATCTTTTTGATATAGTATCCTTCCAGCCATCGGAGCTGGCTAAATTTGCGCTTGTGCTTTATATGGCCGCTTTTATGGCGCGCTGGCCGGAAAGAATGCAGGATTTCAAGCGGGGCACAGTGCCAATGCTTATGATAATCGGCTTGATATGCGTGCTTGTATTGCTGCAAAAAAACATGTCGATGATGGTCATAGTTTTGCTTACGGGCATAGTTATGCTCTATCTTGGCGGCGTGCCAATGAAGCATCTTCTCTTGCTTGGGCTTTGCGCTGTTCCGGTACTTTTTCTTGTGGCCGCTTCGGAAGATTATCGTATGGCGCGGTTAAAGATCTTTATGGATCCGTGGAAGGATGAGCTTGACACGGGATATCAGCTTGTGCAGTCGCTTTACGCCTTTGGTTCGGGAGGTCTGTTTGGCCGGGGACTGAATTTTTCAAAACAAAAACTTCTTTTTCTCACATATGCTGAGAGCGACTTTATTTTTGCTATTATCGGCGAGGAACTGGGCTTTGTCGGCTGCGTCGCGGTGATACTTGGCTATACCTTTCTTACTTACAGAGGCACAAAAATAGCTATGCGCTGCAAGGATCGCTTTGGCAGCCTGCTTGCGGCGGGCATCACCTGCATCGTGGCTATGCAGGCGGCGGTCAATATTGGCGTCGCCACAAGCTCTATTCCCACTACCGGCCAAACGCTGCCATTTATCAGTCAGGGCGGAACATCGCTCTTTATTTTCCTTTGTGCAACGGGCATTTTGCTGAATATTTCAAAGAATATGGAAACGTCATAGAACAAGGGACCATACCTCCGCATAAAATGAGAAGTGAGCTCAGATGTGGAGGATATTGCATGGCGAAGTTGATCGTGGCGGGCGGATATCCGCTTTCCGGAACCCTGAGGATCACGGGCGCGAAGAACGCGGCGCTGCCTATTTTGGCGGCAAGCCTGCTGGGAGGAAAAACGACGCTTGAGGATTGCCCGCATATTGTCGATGTTGATAATATGCTGGATATTCTTTCGGCGCTTGGCGTTAAAAGCCTGTGGAAGGATGATTTGCTTGAGCTTGACGCCGGAGAGGCGGCCGGATGCGTAATGCCGCAGCGCGTTTCAAAAGAGCTGCGTTCTTCTATTTTTATGCTTGGGCCGCTGCTTTCCCGCTTTGGCTGCGCGATATGCACCTACCCGGGAGGCTGCGAGATTGGCAACCGCCCTATCGATCTGCATCTTAGAGGCTTGTCGATGCTTGGCGTTGATATAAAAGAAGAACATGGCGAAATACTCTGCGACGGGCAAAATATGCATCCCGCCGAGATACACCTTGATTATCCAAGCGTTGGCGCAACGGAAAACATTATGATGGCGGCGCTGCGTCTCAAGGGGGAAAGCATTATCTGCAATGCGGCGCGCGAACCGGAGATCAAAGATTTACAGGACTTTTTGTGCGCTTTAGGTTATGATGTATCAGGGGCGGGCAACTCGACTATTTATATTCGCGGACGCGAAAGCGAAAAGCGCGAGTTGAAATACCGCATAATGCCGGACAGGATAGTTGCGGGAACTATATTATGCGCAGCCGCGATGACGGGCGGAGAGCTTACGCTTGAAAACGCATATGCCCAGCATTTGAGCGCGGTGCTCTGTAAGCTGAGAGAGAGCGGCTGCATGGTGCTTTGCACTAAGGACAGGATATTTCTTTCCGCGCCGGAAAGGCTCTCTGAGATACATCTTATAGAGACGCTTCCCTATCCGGGATTTCCAACGGATATGCAGGCTCAGTTTTTCGCTTTGTGTACTCTAACGGGCGGCACATGCGTTATTGTTGAAAACGTGTTTGAAAACCGCTTTAAGCATGGCGCGGAGCTTGCGCGTATGGGAGCGATCTATACCCAGAAGGACAGGACGGTAGTTATTCGCGGCGTACCTTCTCTTTCCGGCACCACGGTAACGGCGCATGACCTTCGAGGAGGAGCGGCGTTGGTGCTTGCGGGCTTAAGCGCAAAGGGAACTACGGTGGTGCGCAACGCGGAGCTGATAGATAGAGGGTATGACGGCATAGAGTGTATGCTGCAAAAGCTCGGCGGACATTTATGGCGTGAATCCGACTAGGAAAGGAATCGGCGAAGCGGACGCATGTTTTGGCGACGCAAGAAAAGGAATCATATCTATACGACGACGGAAAACGGCTCCGGCGGCGACTTTTCTGGCGGCTTTTTCCCTGAAGAAGAAAATGTAGCGGAGGAAGACGGACAAACGATAAAAATGGATATCCCTCCGGCGCCAATGGAACAGGCAGGCGATGAAAACGCGCAGGCTCCTGCATATGCCGTTCAATATTCCGATATGCCGCAGGCGCTTCCTCTGACGGAGGGAACGGCGGAAAATACGGCAGGGGACGCCGCGCCTCCTTTGGAAAACGCGACTGATGGCGACGGGGTAGTTGAACTGTTCCCTTCGAAAGAAGAAAGCGAAGAGGACGAAAAGCAAAAATATTTATATAGGCGCATTGGGGTCTGTGCTTTAGCGGTGATGATAATAGGCTTCGCCGTTTTCTGCGCATTGATGTTCAGAGTGGCTGAAATAGAAGTGAGCGGCAACGAGGACATCCCTTCGCAGCTTATAATACAAACCGCAGGCATAGAATACGGCGCGCACTTGCTGCTGCTTCCTGTTTCAACCGGGGAAGAAAAGCTGCGCGCAAATCCTTATATTGCCGAGGCGGATATAAAGCGGGAATATCCGGACAGAGTAAAAATCACTATTGTGGAAAGACAGGAGGCTGCCGCGATAATAGGTCTTAGCGCGGTGGCAATAATAGATGCGGACGGCTATGTGTTGAGCATAGGCGAGAGAGAGGATTACACGGAGCTTCTCAAAATATATGGAGCTGGGGCTTCGGGCTATCAGGTGAACGGGCACATTGGCGACGTTGCGGATTATTCATCGCGCGCGCTTTCCTTAGTGATCGCGGCTGTAAAAGAAAGCGGATTGCAGCAAATGATAGAAAGCGCGGATATATCCAATGCCTTGAGCATGACGATGATAACCAAATCGGGCATAACGGTGAACCTCGGACAAGCGGAGGATCTGGCGGATAAACTGAATAAACTTGCTATTGTGCTGCCGGAAGTGGAAAAAATGGGGTATACTGATGGTACGATTTCTGTATATAGCCATGGCGCGCCAGTATATTCGCCTTATGTCGCGCCGGTGATCGCTGTGGCGGAGGAAGGCGATGATGGAGAAAACGAATATACCTATGTTCCATCGGATCAGGACGCGGCTGCCGGTTCTTCAGGCGCGGTAGGCAGAAGCGACACTGACGAAGGCGCAAAGAATGAAGCCGGCAAAGAAGCCGATTAGACAGAGATCAGCAGAATGTGATGCTAGAAGAAACGGAGAATTGTCAAGATATGGCATTTCTATTGCGCTTGGCATCCATATGTGGTATATTTATTAGGTCTAAAGGTATGTAAACATTAGGAGAAAGCATGAACCAGTATTCTGCGATAATCGACATAGGCAGTTCTAAGATTCTCTGCTTGATTTGCAGCGCGAATCAAGGTGAAAATCTGATTGTTCATGGCGCGGGCGTTAAGGAATACGGGGGATATAAGCGGGGAGAATTCGAGAGCGAGCAGGGATTTTGCGATGCGATAGTCGCAGCTTTGGATATGGCCGAGCAGGAAGCCCGCCATCATGTGAGAGAGATCTCCGTTGGCGTTCCGGCTCCGTTTGTTCATGTGCAGCTTCAGGATGGAACTATCGATCTACAAGGAAAACGAATAGACTATGCCGATATAGAAGCGCTGTTGAACGCTTCTACAGCTTTTGATAAGCCTGAGGGCTATACCTTGATGCACAGCACGCCTACCGGTTTTCTCGTTGACGGGGCGTTTAGGCCGGATATGCCTATCGGCATTGCGGCGCAGTCGCTTTCAGCCCGCGTGTCGCATGTGTTCGTCAGCTCGCATTTTCAATCGCTGGTGTCAGACGCGCTAAAACGCATAGGTC
>CAYPAH010000045.1:13387-14279 GCA_964408655.1 uncultured Oscillospiraceae bacterium
CCGCTTTCAGAGGCTTTGTTTGTGGTTCCCGAGGCAGAGCGTATAAGCGGAGCGGTATTGATCGATGTAGGATATACTCATACCGACGTTAGCTATGTTATGGGAAACGCGCTTTTAGCCTGCAAAAGTATAGATGTTGGCGGCTCGCATTTCACCAGCGATCTTTCATACGGCCTTCGCACACAGTCGGCTATTGCCGAGGGGATCAAGCGGCGCTATGTTTACGCGCTTGACTATCAGGACAGCGTAGATATCGTGCGCGTGCCCGGCGGCGGCACATTAAAGGTTGAACATGCGGCGATACAGTATATAATAGAGGCACGAACCAAAGAGCTGGCGGATCTGATAATGCGCGCGCTTCTTGAAATGGGAGTACAGCTTTCAACGGATATGCCGGTATATCTTACCGGCGGCGGGATATCGCTTATGCGGGGAAGCTGCGAGTTTCTTGAGCACACTATGGGCATTCCGATACAGGTTCGAATGCCTTGGATGCCGCGGCTTTCATCGCCAAACTATGCAAGCGGGTTTTCCGTTATGGACTTTGTGATACATGCCAGCGAAAATCAAAATGCCGGTTTGTTGCAGGGCTTGGCAGAAAAAAATAAATTCATGCGAAAAATCAGGGATTTCTTTATCAAATAGGAGGGAATGTTATGTCGATCGGTCTGGAACTTGACTTTGATGCGGGACAATTTGCCCAACTCAAGGTCGTTGGCGTGGGGGGCGCAGGCAATAACGCTGTGAACCGTATGATACAATACGGCTTGCGGGGCGTAGAATTCATTGCCGTAAATACTGATAAGCAGGCATTATACCTGTCGCGGGCAAACCAGAAGATCCAGATCGGTGAAAAGCTTACAAAAGGGCTTGGAGCCGGAGCTGATCCCGA
>CAYPAH010000046.1:0-13969 GCA_964408655.1 uncultured Oscillospiraceae bacterium
AACAAATCAATACATTACGTGGTGGCAATCCCACGAAAAAAATGATTGACCCGTTTTTTCTGAGGATATCGCAAAATTCGTCGTCGATAAAAAGCTTTCTCAGAAATGCGGAAGCCTTTTTCATTTTTTGTGATTTCCTTTCGCTCTTTACGATGAAAACAAAGAAAAGCAGAGCTTTATGCGCTTTGCTTTTCTTTATTTATCGATTATGAAACTATGTCGCCCTGATGTGAGATAAGCGTTGCGTCATACACGCCGTCTACGCGCAGCAGCTTTTCAACAAAGCCCGTTTCGCTATCGCGCAGGCGAAGCTCGATGGTGAGCTCTATCCCGTCGCGCTGAACGGTCTTGCTTTTCAAACGGCTGTTGGGAAGCTGCTTTACCATCGCGCGCACCTGCTGCGAGGCGGCCTCGTGATAATGCAGTATAAGAAGATAAGGCAGGCTTGCCTTTATCTTGAAAAGCGAGAGAAGAATGAGTATAACGCCGATGCAGAGCGCCGAAATGACCGCCACATCGTAAAATTTGGTGCCTATCGCGATGCCCTCGCCGACTGCCCAGAACATGAACACCGTGTCCACGGGATCTTTGACGGCGGTGCGGAAACGGATTATGGAGAGCGCGCCGACCATGCCGAGGGAGAGCGTAAGGTTATTATTGATAAGCATAAGCATGAGAGAGGTAACAAGCGTTAGCATTATCAGGCTTATGTTGAAATTGCGGGAATACATCACGCCGCCGAAGGTCTTTTTATATATGAAGAAGATGAAAAGACCGACCAAAAGGGCGATACCCAGCGTAAGGAGCACCTGAAGAGGGCTCAGTGTGCTTGAGAAGAAGCTTGCAAGATTTTCCATAATGGATTTCCTTTCGTGAACAAGTGCTTATTCGCCTTTGACAAGGCGGATCAAAATTCGTATTTGCGGCAGAGGCAGTATTTGCTTATTGCGCTCTGCTGCGCGCGTCCGGTCTGCAAAAGAGAGCGGATATAGGTGGAAAGGTAGGCGTTGTATTTTACCTCCATCACCATGTCGTAATCCGAGACCGCCGGAAGGGTGACGAGCCCGGGGTTGAAAAGATCGGTGCTGCGATAAGCCGTGCGAATGTTTTTATCGAAGGTAACGCGAACGTCCTCCAGCGGAAAAACATATGGCTCGCGAACATAATCGACCAGCACGACGGGTCTTAATCCCCCCGCGAACGCGCCGAACATCTGCCGCGCAAAGGGCTCGGGGCGGCTTAGAAGAAAGCTGTATTTGCCCGCTATCAGGCTATCGCACTCGGCGCGGCTCAGAGATATCGACTTTTTCTGGATATAGCTTTCTTTTTTGTGCTTGCATTCAAGCTTTATAACGTCGTCCCGCATGTTGTATATGCGTATGCGGTATTTATCGCGAAGGTCGTTGCCGGCGAGCTTGGTGCGAAGCGCGGAATCGTCATAATCGTCAAAATACAGGCTGCGTATAAAGTATTCGCCGCCGCTTGCCTTGGCGTGCTCGTCGCTTTCCATGGCGCGGCGCAGCCGCATATGCAGCATGGTGTAATCTCCCTGAGAGATATAGTATTTCAGCTCGTGGCGATAGCCGCTGGGCAGTGGATTTTTATTCGCGCTCACGCGCCAAACACCTCCCTCATATAAGAGTCAGAAAGTGAAAATTCAGACTGTATCTGCTTTTTCAGCGATTCGGTGCGGCCGTTGGCGAATTTATGAAGCCGCTCTATCTCGCTTTGAAATCTTTTGTAATCGCCAAGGCATTCGGCAAGCTGCTTAACGCCCATAAAGCTTTCGCTGTTGAACTTTTCGCGCTCGCGGGCGATCTCCGGCTCAACTATGGCATACAGCTCGTCTATCCTGCCGTTTACACGTTCAGCATTATACACTTTTTCGAGCATATACGCAAATCTGCGTATAAAAGCGTCGCGCCACTCGCTGTTTTTCAAAAGAGCGTTGAAAAGATCCGAAAGCGGCTTGCTCGCGTCCCGCCGGTATGAAAGAGTTTCGTGAGAAGCGTCTCTCATGCTCCAGCAGAAATCGTAATAGATAAAGCGCCATTTGCCGTTTGGCAGCTTATAATATTGAACGTTCCATGTGTCGGTGTTGGCCGACCATATCTCGGCTATCATATAATCCGCGAAGCTTTCAAGATCGAGCTGCGAGCTGACATAGCTGTAAGCTTCGTTTGATGAAAGGTCGTGGCTCCTGACGTATTCCATAAAGGCGTTCCAGTCCTCCGCCGTGCCGTGGCTAACGCGGGTGCTGCTCTTGACAAGATACATATCCATAGCGTTTTCTACGCCCTCGTGCTGGGCTACGAAGAAGCGGCTGCGCTTTTCCTTGAGGAAATAAACTCCCCAGTATTCGCCGTTGAGATAAAGCACATAGGGCTTATACGCCTGATAGAGTATATGCGCGTCCGTGCCTTCAAGAAGCCCCGTCGCAAGCTCATCGCGTATCTTGCTGTAATTCTGATCCTGCGCGCCGGCGCGAAGGGTGAGCGACTTATACTCGGTAAAGCTGCGGTTTTCAAAAAAGGGATAGGCCATGCGGTCGCTGCCGTGCTCGTCGCGGGCAATGATGTTGAAGCCCTTCTGCGCGCGGCTTCGCCCGTAGGCTCCGGCTATGCGCATGTCTATATCCTGAGAAAATACGGACTTTCCGCTTTCATCGCATATGGAAAAATTGCCCGGGCGCGTCCACGCCTCCTGATCGGCCTCGCTCTTTTTGCCCTGATAAAAGTTTGATGAAACGAGCATATCCTCCATAGAGGTCGTCTCGGTGTCAAAATTATCGCCAAAGGCGTATATGCCGCTCTTGCCGTCCCAAAGGTTGGCCGGGTCGCTGACAAGACAGGCTATTGGCAAAGCGTGCTCCGCCCCGTCGCTCTTTAAAAGAAAGGTCCCTGTTGCGCCGCTGCCGGTAAGATAATCGCCGCGCATCGCAACGGCGCGGATAACGGTGTTTTTATCTACGCTTATCGGTGCGCTGTAAACGGGGCTGCTTTCCGTAGGGCTGCTGCAATCGAGAGTATAATGTATGCTCTCCCCCTCCCCCGCGCTCAAAGCTACGCTCTGCGCGCCGTCATATACGCCGGGGCTTATCGAAAAGGCGGGGCTTGCGGTTATGCCGGAATAGCCCTCCGCCGCGTTTTCCTCACCGGGAGTGGGCGCGGTGTAATAAAGCAGCGTGCCGTCGGGGCTTCTCCCGCAGCTCACGTCGCTCAAAAAAGCGCCGGAGGAAAGCTTATCGAGCAGCCTCCCCTCGGGGTCAAAGAGATAGAGCGTTTCGCCGCTCATTGAGATGGAAAAATTCAGACGGAGATTTTTTTTTTGAACCGCCGAAGCGTCAAATGAGGCGGAGGCGGCCGAAACGCCGTCGCCAGTGGCATAAAGCACAAGGCGCTCGCCGGGATCTATGCTCACATCCGGAAAGACCCACTTGGCGGGATTGTTGATGTTGTTCGAAACGGCATAGCCGGAAAGGTTCACGGCGGAATCTCCCGCGTTCACAAGCTCCGCCCAGTCGGGATAGGTGTTTTCATAGGAAAGAGAGCTGACGTTGCGCCCCATCATCTCTCCGAAATAGAGCGTGCCGAGAGGACGCTTGTTGTTGGCGGTGAACTCGGCATAGCCTGCGTCGGTATTCGGATATCCCGGGGTGGGGCGGGAGCTGAGCGCGAAATCCCCGCTGCCGTCGGGCGTTCTCGCCATGCTCGTGTCGTCCTCCTGACGGCTGTAGCTGTAGGAATCTATCACCCTGCCGAGGGAATTTGAAAGAACAACGTCCTCCTCATAGGCGCGAAGCCCGAAGGGGATATGTATTTCAGCGTCGCCCTCGGCGCTTTGTTCGCCGGAGCACCATATTAAAAGATAGCTTTTTGCGCCTATGCTCGTTCCCTCGGGAAGAGAATGCTTCATAGGCTGCGAAACGGAATCGCTTATGCCAAAGCCGCTGAGATCTATTGGCGCGTCGGTGGAGTTATAAAGCTCTATCCAGTCGGAATAGAGGCCGCGGGAATCCATGCAGACGGATTTGTTTGCCGCCATAAATTCATTGATATAAAGGCCGATATCCTCGCCGCTCTTAAGACTTTCGGCATAGGCTGCCGCGCCCTCTTCGTTGTTGGGATATCCCGGGCTTGGCGCCATATCCGTCCATGTGCCGTCCTCAAGGCGTGAAAGCGAGTGCCCCGCAGATACGCTTTGCAGCGCCATGCTCTCTATAACATTGCCCGTAGTTTCATAAAACACCAGCTCGTCCGTCGCGGAAAGCTTAAAGCCCGCGTGATGATCGTCGCGCTCTTCGCCGGAGCAGAACACGATGAAAAACTCTCCGCTTTTAAGAACGGTTCCCTGCGGAAAAACGTATTTTGCGCCCGCGAGAAGATCGTCGCTCAAGCCATAGCCGGAAATATCCACGCTTTCGCCTGAAAGGTTGCAAAGCTCAACATAATCGGGATAATCGCCGTATTCGTCAGGAACCGCGCCCTTGTTGCTGGACATCACCTCGTTAAGAGTCACCTTGCTCTGCTGCGAAAGCGTACCCTCGGCCACATGATGGGTAACATAATAAATGAGAGCGGCCACCATGAGCGCCGCCATTATGATAAGCAGAACGAGCCTGCTAATTTGTGATTTATTGCGAGTTTCCAAGTATGATCTTCCTTTTTTATATAATCATGCGGGAACGGACACAACAGAAGATAAAGCGCCTGTTACGCCCATCCGAGGGCATTATAGCACACGGGGCGCTTGGATATCAAATAAAGGGAGCAAATTTCACAGTTCCTTCATCTATCGGGCATATTTTGAGAAAAAAAGAGGAAAACGCGCAAAAAAAGCTTGCGTGCGCGTCTTGCAGGCGCTAGGATAATAGGAATCGAAGAATAAGGGGAAAAGTTATGTCCAAAAAGAATATTCTTACCGTTGTGATCTGCTATTTCATCTGGGGCGTTATGCCGCTTTACTGGCATATGCTCGGCGAGGTGGACTCGGTGCTTATACTTTGCTGCCGCATAATCTTCGGCGCATTGTTTTCTATAATCCTGCTTGGCTGCATGAAGCGGCTCGGGGATCTCAAGGCCATGTTCAAAAACAGGGACGCGATGAAATATCTGCTTATCGCCGCGCCTGTTATAACGATAAACTGGGGCGTTTATATCTGGGCTGTGGGCGCGGGGCATACCCTTGACGCCAGCCTCGGCTATTATATGAACCCTCTGCTGGTATTTTTGCTTTCCATAATCATCTTTAAGGAAAAATGCGGAAGGCTTCAGCTTATCGCCGTTATCGTGGCGATAATCGGCGTTGGCGTTTCCGTGGCGATATACGGAAAGTTCCCCTTTGTGGCGCTTATTCTCGCCGCAAGCTTCGCGGCCTATGGCGTTGTCAAAAAGCTGGCGCATGTCGACCCGATAGTGAGCACGGCGGTAGAAACGCTCTGCCTGACCCCGTTTTTCATAATTTACACCCTGCTCTTTCAAAAGGGCGGCATGGCGGCGCTTAGCACGCTGCAAATAATACTGCTGGTGCTTTGCGGGGCGCTTACGGTCATCCCGCTGATGCTTTATTCAAGCGCGGTCAACAACGTGCCCTTCGTAACGGTGGGCTTTGCGCAATATCTCTCCCCTACGCTTATGGCTGTTTGCGGCGTGATGATAGGCGAGACTATGACGAGCGACAAACTGCTCTCAATGATATTCATTGTGGCCGCGCTCATAATCTATTCTATCGGCATGGTGCGCGATTATAAAAAGGCGAAGCTTGCCGAAGCCGCAAGCTGAAAAATGCCGCATATCCCAAGATATTGATAATTATAAAAAGCAGGACGGCCTTGGCCGTCCTGCTTTTATGCGGGTCGAGAGACCGGTTTTCTTTTGATCGATCAGCTTTCATTTATATGTTTTTTTCTTCTGTAAATTCCCCGCACTTTATTGCGGCGGGCTCAGCTTTGGAAAGCTGCTTATTTTTAGCCTGTCAACGAAGCTGAAAGGCCGTTTACGCAGTTCGGCGCTTTCAAAAAAACGCGGGAGCTATCCCGCGTTATGAGCAGAACCTTTTCACAGGCCGAAGCCGAGCATCGGCCTAAGGCGCATAAGCGTCATGCGGCGGCGCATGAAGGGATGATATTTCAGGCCGAGGGCGCAAAGCTCGGGGGAGACGCTTATTTCATCTATGGTGGTGGCGCAGCCCGCCCGCTTCATAAGGGAAAGGAGCTCGGCGTCAGCAGGGAGCTGCTCTTTAACTATGCGGCGCATCTTCGGCCACGCTTCGTTAAGAAGGGCGGCGCTGGTGTCGGCGGTAACGGTGGTGGGCGTGTTCACCTTCATCATTTCAAGCGATAGGCGCTCGCCGTAGGCCGCGCGGATATCCTGCCAGTCGAGATCTTCCTCCTGCGCAAAGACGCTTTCGCGTTCCGCCATTTCGTGATATACGCGGTTTATGAGTATCGTCGCTACGCCGCATTTTTTGCCGTGAAAGTCGGAAATAAACCCCTGCTCGAGCTTTTTGCATTCCCAGAAATGCGAAAGGATATGCTCCGTGCCGCTGCCGGGTCGCGTGCAGAGAGCTACGCGCATGGCGACGCCCGTAAGCACAAGGGATTCGAACACGGCGGCCGCAGCTTCTTCATCGCAAAGCGTTATCTTGTCCGCAAGGGCGACAATGCGCATGAGCGCGTCCTGCGTAAGCTCGAAGATGCGCGGGCAAAGATATTCTCCCGTGCAGATATTTGATATGCGCCAGTCCACAAGGCCGATGTATTTGGCTATCATGTCGCCAAAGCCGGCACTTTTGAGCACCTGAGGCGAAGCGGCAAGAACGGCGGTGTCCGTGATTATCACCGAGGGCTGATGCGCGGGATAGC
Organism: uncultured Oscillospiraceae bacterium; assembly: GCA_964408655.1. Lineage (GTDB taxonomy): Bacteria > Bacillota > Clostridia > Christensenellales > CAG-138 > JAQVRG01. The sequence continues at coordinate 6,863 of CAYPAH010000046.1, forward strand.
TTATTTTAAAGTTGTTGTCGGTTATGGGCGTGCTGCCCGAGGCGAAGCCGTCCATGCTGGGCGCCGTCGCAAAGATGGCGAAGTCCTTTTTTTGACGGAAGCTTGAAAGGCGGCATATATCGTTGAGCGAGCCTGTGCCGACGGAAAATACTCCGCTTACGTCCTGCATGAGAGCTTCGAGCTCTTTTACCTGCGCCATATCCGCCACGCGAAGATCGTCATAAAGCTTGTATTTAAGCTTATAGCCTGCGTCAACAAGGCTTTTTTCCACGCCCTGTGCAGCGGCAAGGGTGTTGTTATCCGCCACGAGCAGGATATCCTTTGGAAAGTCGTGCTTCGCAAGCAGCGCGCCCGCGCGGCGGACGTTGCCGCTCTCGCATTCCACGCTTTTCAGCTCGCATTCGTGGGCGCGTCCGCAGGAGCAGTTTTGCAGGGATGAAATTATCTTTTGAACGTCCATTTATACTTATAGTCCTTTCGGAAAATTATAACTCTGTGCTATACTGATTCTATGCTACAAACGGAAGATTTGCAAGAAAACGGGCTGATGATATGCGTGGAAAAACCGGGCTTTTCCTATGGAGGGGACGCGGTGGCGCTCGCCGCCTTTGCGCGTCTGAAAAAAGGTGAGACCGCGCTTGATCTTGGCGCGGGCACAGGAATACTCGCGATACTGCTCGCGGGCAGATATGGCGCCCGCTTCACCGCCGTTGAGATACGCGGGGATATGTGCGCCCTGATGCAAAAAAGCATAGCGCTAAACGCTCAGGAGGAGATGATAAGCGTGATGAACGCCGACCTTCGCGAGCTTAAAAGCGGGCGCGGCTTTGAAAATTTTGACGCGGCGGTATGCAACCCTCCCTATTTTTCAGGGGGAACGCAGAGCGAAAACGAACAAAGGCTTGAAAGCCGCCATCAAAAAAGCTGCGATTTCCGCGACGCGGCGGCCTGCGCTTTTCGCCTTTTGAAACAGGGCGGGCGTTTTTATATCTGCTGCCCCGTGACCATGCTTGCGGATTGCTGCGCGGCGCTTATCGAAAACGGTATGCAGCCAAAGCGGATGAGGATAGAGAGCGGACGCCTTGCGCTGATAGAGGCGAAAAAGGGAGCGAAGGCCGGAATGCGGCTGGAGCTTGCCTGAGAAATAAACTGTGAGGATGTAAAAAAGCGATGCTTTATCTCGTGCCCACCCCTATAGGAAACATGGAGGATATCACTCTGAGGGCTATAAGAACGCTCAGGGAATGCGACTGCGTATATTGCGAGGACACAAGGCGCACGGGAGCCTTGCTCAGCGCGCTTGAGATAAAAAAGCCGCTTATCGCCTGCCATGAGCATAACGAAAACGCCCGCGCGGCGGAGATATGCGAAAAGCTTCGCGGCGGCGCGGAGATAGCCTACGCTTCGGACGCGGGGATGCCGGGAGTAAGCGATCCGGGCGAAAGGCTCGTGCGCGCCTGCATTGAAGAGGGGCTTCCCTACACCGTGCTGCCGGGGGCTTCGGCCTCGCTAACGGCGCTGGTGCTTTCGGGCATGAAAACGAAAAACGCCTGCTTCGCGGGCTTTCTGCCACGCGCCGGCAAGGAAAGGCGCGAGAAAACGGCTCTTCTCGGAGCAATGCCCTCCACCGTCATATTATATGAAAGCCCGCTTCGCGTAGGCGCTACCTGCGCGGAGCTGCTTGAGCTTTGGGGCGAAAGGGAGGCCTGCCTTTGCCGCGAGCTCAGCAAGCTTTATGAGGAATGCGTACATTCCACCCTTTCCGGACTTGCCATGCGCTATAAGGACGAGGCTCCCAAGGGCGAGTGCGTGCTGCTCATCGGCGGAAAAAAAGACGAGGGCGGCGAAGATCCCGAAAGGCTGCTGCGCTCGCTGCTGAAAAAGGGCGTTTCTGCCAGAGACGCCGCAAAGCAGGTCTCGGCGCTCAGCGATATGCCGCGAAACGAAGCCTACGCTCTCGCGCTTGATATACAAAGGGAGAGCTGAAACATAATATATAAAAATAAACGCGCAGCTTATACGCATTTCTCCTTTTTTCTAAATAGTTCGCTATTATCGCCTTCTATAATGAAAGGATAATACTTTTTGTTACAGGAGGAGAAGCATGTTTGGCGCACAATTCATACCAGAACTGGACTGCGAGCAGGCTCTTGCGGAAATAATGGAGATAATCGAGGATGAGAGCAGATTTGCCTTTGAGAAGATCGAGGATATAAGCAAGCTGCTTGAAAGGTTCCGCTAAGCGCGCATCAGCGCTTTTCCGCCCACATATACTAAGCCATGATGGATTGGATTTGGGGCGGGATGCTGCTCATTTCCCTGATCTCGGGGATCTTTACAGGCGAGCCCGTGGCGGACGCGGTGCTATCTGGAGCCGGAGAGGCCGTGACGCTTTGCGTTACTCTTTGCGGCGCATATATGCTTTGGATGGGGCTTATGAACGTGGCTAAGGAGGCGGGCATGATAGACGCGCTTTCCTCCATGCTCACACCGCTGCTTTCAAGGCTGTTTCCCGCATCAAAAAATGCGGCGGCCGCGGTGACGCTGAACCTTACGGCCAACTTTTTCGGCATGGGCAGTGCGGCCACTCCCTTTGGGCTTGAGGCGATGGCGCAAATGCAGAAAACGAACCCGCATAAGGACAGGGCGACGGATGATATGTGCCTTTTCCTCTGTCTCAACGCTTCGGCCATAGAGCTTTTGCCCACGCAGGTGCTCGCCCTTCGCGCGGCATGGCAGAGCGAAGCGCCGTATGCGATAGTTCTGCCCACATTCCTCGCGTCGCTCGTGTGCGCCTTCGCGGCGGTGGCCGCCTGCCTTTTGTTCAGACGCATACGGCATAGGAGGCGGCGCGGATGAACTGGGCTGTGCCGGCGCTGATGCTGCTTTTTCTCGTTTGGGGAATGCTAAGGGGCAGGGATGTTTACGGCGCTTTCGCAAGGGGCGCGGCGGAGGCGCTGCCCATGATAGTAAAGATACTCCCCTATATGGCGGCGATGATGGCGGCGCTTTCGGCCTTTCGCGCCTGCGGAGCAATGGAGCTTCTTACGGGCATACTCGAAAAGCCTGCCGAGGCGCTGGGCTTTCCGGCCGAACTGCTGCCAATGCTGCTGCTGCGCCCTTTTTCGGGCAGCGCGGGGATGGCGCTGCTTGCCGATGTTTACGCCGCGGAGGGCGTTGATTCTTTCGCGGGCTTTGCGGCCTCGGTGATGCTCGGCTCGACTGAAACGATATTTTATGTTATCGCGCTCTATTACGGCTCTATCGGCGTGAAAAAAACGGGATATACGCTTTCCGCCTCGCTTATCGCCACCCTTGCGGGAGCCGCCGCCTCCGTGTGGCTCGCGCGGCTGTATGCTTAAAAAGGCGAATGGCTTTACAAAGGCGGCGCGCGCTGATAAAATAACTATAAGAAAATATAAGGTTTGCGCATAATGATCGCGATATGATCTTTATGCGGAGTTATCTGAATAAAGAAAGTGCGGAATGATATGAAGATCGATCTGGTGCCTGTTGTCGGCAAGCTACACGCCTCAAAGCTGATGGATACTACGGTGATAGTGGTAGATGTTTTGCGTGCCACCACTTGCATGATAGTGGGCATAAAGAACGGAGCGGCAAAGATAATACCTACTGCCGATGCGGCGGAGGCGGCCTCGTTCGTAGCAAGGCTCGGGTCGCGGGAATGCATACTCGCGGGCGAAACGGGCGGCATAAAGACCCCCGGCTTCGACATAGGCAACTCGCCCTTCGAATTTAATGAAGAGACCGTGAAAAACCGCACATTGATAATAAGCACCACCAACGGCTCCAACGCCGTTTGCGCCGTCGCCGCGGCGGACGCGATATATATCGGAGCTATGATAAACGCCAGCGCCGTTGCGAAAAAAGCCTTTGACGCCGGACGCGACGTGCTTATCGCCTGCGCGGGAACAGATGGAAAAATATCCGCGGACGATGTGCTTGTGGGCGGAGCGATCGCCGAAGAAATATTAAAGCTTTCCGGCGGCAAGGCCGAGCAGACGGACGTGGTGCGCATTGCCCGCTGGGTATATAAGGGCTATATGGATAAGCGTGTGCAGATAGAAGAAAGCTTCCACTATCAGCGCCTTGTCAAGCTTGGCTTTGAAAAGGACGTGGAGTTTTGCTTTAAGCGCGATTATACCGACGTCGTTCCCGAATATAAATACGGCACCATACAATAAACGATTGGCGCCTTTGCGAAGAACTCAAAATGAGCAGGGAGCCCCGGCTCCTTTTTATTTACGATAACGATATGCATAAGCATAGAGTACAGATCCGAAACCGCGTGATATGCTTAAAGAAAGGAGGCTGCCGGTGAACAGTGGCATAACGGGCGCGAGCTTTGCCCTTGCGGGACTGATATTCCTTGTTGCGGGGCTCAAGCGTTTGTTCGTTCGCAAAAATGCCGAGAACCGCTGGACGCGCCGCGAAGCGGTGATGACGGGCGAAGCCGAGCGCAGGGTCTTTGGCAGGCTCGTGCTTTTTGATCCCGTGATGACATACAGCATAGGCGAAAACTCCTACGTCACCCGCATACGCACGGGCGACGCGCGCAGCATACACCAAAAGGACGGAAGATACAGCCTGCTTTGCTCGCCTGAAAATCCGGAGGCCGCCATGTTTGAGCTTGACCGTGCGGATGTGATAATAATGCGCGTTTTTATCGGCTTCGGCTGCGTTTTGCTCGCCGTAGGCCAGCTTTGCGCCATATTGATGTAAAAAATATTCCATATCGTTTTTCATAATGCAATAAAAAATCAAGGCATATTCCGGAAATGACGCTTGACAAAACTTGTGAGGGCGTGATAATATAACTTTGCAAATCACCGGTAACGTTCCCGCTAACGTTACCGACACCGTTACCGATAATCTCTCCGGCTCAGCAAGTCAAAAAGGTTCTTTCCTTCAGATCGCGCCGGAAATTCGCAGAATTTGGAGCAGCATAACTAATGCGTGGCGCGACCATCAAGGACGTAGCGAAAAGCTGCGGAATAAGCGTGAGCACCGTCTCCCGTGTTTTGAACGACCGGCCGGACGTTAATCCCGAGACTCGCGTCAAGGTGCAATCTGCGATAAAGCAGCTTGGCTTTGTGCCCAACAACAGCGCGCGCAATCTTGTGCGCACGGAGACGGACAACGTAGCGATAGTAGTCCGCGGCGTAAACAATCCATTCTTTTCGAGCATACTAAAGGCGCTCGAAGCCGATTTTTACAACAGCGGATATTCGATAGCCCTTCACCACATCGACTCAAGCGCCGACGAGATAATGACGGCGGCTATGCTCACGGCGGAAAAACGCCTTTGCGGAGTTCTTTTTCTCGGCGGCAGATTCGATTACAGCAGGGAAGAGCTCAATATGCTAAGCATCCCCTATGTCTGCGCCAGCTACGCCAACGCCTTTGGCACCTTGAACGAAAACGAATATGCGAGCGTAGCTATAGACGATTACCGCGAAGCCTACAGAGCCGTTGAATATCTTTATAAAAAGGGACACAGGCGCATTGCGGCCATAGTTTCGGGCAAGGACGACCGTTCCGTAAGCGAGCTGCGCTATCGCGGCTATATGGATGCGCTAAAGGCGCTCTCGCTCCCCATAGAGCCGGAGCTTGTGGCTGAAAGCGGAAGCTTTTCGCTTTCCGGAGGTTATGAGGCGGCAAAGAAGCTTATTGAGAGAAAGGCGGACTTCAGCGCCGTTTTCGTGATAGCCGACATGATGGCCATAGCCTGCATCAAAGCCCTTTCGGATGCGGGGCTGCGGGTGCCAGAGGATCGCTCGGTCATCAGCATAGATGGTTTGGAGCTTTCCGCATATACTAATCCCGTGCTCACCACCCTTGCCCAGCCCGCCGAGGATATGGCGCACGCAAGCGCGAGGCTGCTCATTCAGCTTATAGAAGAAAGAGGCGGAAACGAGCATATATATTTCCCCGCGCTGCTGAGGGAGGGCGGCTCGGTCCGCGAAATAAAGCAAGTATAGCTTTTGCGCTGCGGCGCAATATAAATAAAAGAGGAGAAAAACAAAATGAAGAAGATCGTTGCAATTCTGTTGGTCGCTATAATGATGATTAGCGCATTCGGTTGTGCGGCGCCCGCGCCCGCTCCGGCTGCCGAGCCCGCCTCCGAGCCCGCCGCTCCCGCTGCCGAGCCCGCTGCGGAACCCGTAGTCGCAGAGGAGCCCGCTCCGGCCGGTTCCGTATATTACCTCAACTTCAAGCCCGAGCAGGATGAGCAGTGGCAGGCTCTCGCAGAGACCTACACCGAGCAGACCGGCGTTCCCGTGACCGTCGTCACCGCCGCCTCCGGCACTTATGAGACCACCCTTAAGAGCGAGATCGCCAAGACCGAAGCTCCTACTCTTTTCCAGGTGAACGGCCCCGTCGGCCTTTCTCAGTGGAAGGATTACTGCTATGACATGAAGGACAGCGAGATCTATTCTCAGCTTACCAGCGACGACTTCGCTCTTAAAGAGGGCGATTCCGTTCTCGGCATAGCCTACGTCGTTGAGACCTACGGCATCATCTACAACAAGGCGCTGCTCGACCAGTACTTTGCGGCCGATTGGTCCACGATAAAGAGCATCGACGCTCTGAACAACTTCGCCGCTCTCAAGGCCGTTGCCGAAGAGATACAGGCCAACAAGGATGCGCTCGGCGTAGAAGGCGCTTTCACCTCCGCCGGCATGGATGGCAGCTCCGACTGGAGATTCAAGACCCATCTTGCAAACCTGCCCATCTATTATGAGTATGAAGCCGACGGCATCGGCGACACTCAGGCCATCAAGGGCACTTACCTTGACAACTACAAGAACATCTGGGATCTTTACATCAACAACGCCACCTGCAAGCCCTCCGTATTGTCCTCCAAGACCGGCGACGACGCCGTTGCGGAGTTCGCTACCGGTTCCGCCGTGTTCTATCAGAACGGCACCTGGGCTTACGGCGATATCGCAGAGCTTGGCGATGAGAACATCGGAATGCTGCCCATCTACATCGGCGTAGAGGGTGAAGAGAATCAGGGTCTTTGCACCGGCACCGAGAACTTCTGGTGCGTCAACAAGAACGCGGCCGCCGAGGACATTCAGG
>CAYPAH010000047.1:0-2153 GCA_964408655.1 uncultured Oscillospiraceae bacterium
GATCTGTGCGTCGAAACCGGCGACTTTTTTCGCCAGCTCCAGGTCTCCCCTCATCAGGGCTTCCGCGGCCATGGCGATGATCGTCTCGCACAGCGCGCCCATTTTGATAAGCTCGTCGTTCAAAAGCTCAAGCTGTTCGCTGAATTTTACTCGCATTATCCGAACCTCCCCGTGATATAATCCTCGGTGCGCTTATCGCGCGGCTTTGAAAACAATTCTTCAGTGTCGCTGAATTCGATCATTTCACCCAGAAGAAAGAAGGCGGTCTTGTCGGAAATACGGGCAGCCTGCTGCATGTTGTGCGTAACTATGATAATAGTATATTTCAATTTAAGGCTGCACACAAGGTCTTCTATCTTTGCGGTGGAGATAGGGTCAAGCGCGCTTGTCGGCTCATCCATCAAAAGCACCTCCGGCTCTACGGCCAGCGCGCGGGCTATGCAAAGCCGCTGCTGCTGTCCGCCCGAAAGTCCCAGAGCCGATTTTGAAAGCCGATCCTTCAATTCATCCCATATGGCGGCGCCGCGAAGGGACTTTTCAACTATGCCGTCAAGCTTTGCTTTGCCGCGAACGCCGTGGGTACGAGGGCCGTAGGCGACATTGTCGTAAACGCTCATAGGAAAGGGGTTTGGCTTTTGAAACACCATGCCGACGCGCTTTCGCAGCAGGTTCACGTCGCCCTTGCCGTAAATATCCTCGCCGTCAAGCAGCACACGCCCGCTTATGCGGCAATTTTCAACAAGATCGTTCATGCGGTTCAGCGTTTTGAGAAGCGTTGATTTTCCGCAGCCGGAGGGGCCGATAAAGGCGCTGATCTCCTGCGAAGGAATATTCATGCTGACGCTTTTTAGCGCCTGAAATGAACCGTAATACAGATCGAGCTTATCAATCGTGAATTTATCCATAAATTTATCCTTTCGTGATTCGCTTGGCTATTCCCGAGGAAAGCGCATTCATCAGTATCACAATAAAAAGCAGCACCACGGCGGTAGCATATGTCTCGCCTATATGCAGCCCCTCGCTTGAGAGAAGATACATATGAACAGAGAGCGTGCGCGAAGAATCGAACAGGCTTTTAGCGGCCTTGGGCACGGTTCCCGCAGTATATATCAGCGCGGCGGATTCCCCGACTATGCGCCCTATGCTGAGCACTACGCCTGATAATATGCCGGAGATGGCCGAGGGCAGGATGACACGCGAGATAGTGCGCAGCTTTCCGGCTCCAAGCGCGAAACTTCCCTCGCGGTAGCTGTCCGGCACGGATATCAAAGCCTCCTCGGCGGTGCGCATGATAAGCGGAAGTATCATTATGGCAAGAGTAAAAGCGCCGGAAAGCAGCGAGCTTCCCCATTTAAGCGCTATAACGAAGAAGAGATAGCCGAACAAGCCGTAAACGATAGAGGGTATGCCGGAAAGAGTTTCTGAGGTTATGCGCACCAATGAAACCAGTTTGCTGCCGCGCTTAGCGTATTCGCTCATATATACGGCCGCGCCGATGCCTGCGGGGACGGCTATAAAAAGCGATAGCAGCGTCATAAACAGGGTGTTTATCAGCGCGGGCATGAGAGAAACGTTGTTTGAATCATAATTCCAAGAAAACAGCGAAGCGCTGATGTGCGGAATGCCCTTGATGAGTATGTAACCCACTATGAAGAGCACGGCGCATAAGGTGAGCGCGGCGGCGGAGTATACCATGATACGAAGGATAAGGGAGGATATATTAGCTTTTTTCATACCTTAGCCCTCCGTTTCAGCAGCAGAAACAGGATATTGATTAGCATAACCACGAAGAAAAGCACAACGGCCGTGGCAATTAGCGCCTCGCGGTGAAGATCGGCGGAGTAGCCCATTTCAAGAACGATATTGGTGGTCAGCGTCCGAACGCCGTCTAAAAGGCTGTTTGGCACAACGGCCTGATTGCCCGCCACCATCATAACGGCCATGGTCTCGCCTACGGCTCTGCCCGTGCCGAGAATTACGCCCGCGAACACGCCGGAGCTTGCGGCAGGGAGGATAACGCGGAATACGCTGCGCTCATGCGTTGCGCCAAGCGCACGGCTGCCCTCATAGTAGCTTTCGGGAACAGCGCGCAAGGCCGATTCACTAACCGTGATTATAGTGGGCAATATCATAAGCCCCAATAAGAGCGAGGC
>CAYPAH010000047.1:2163-13923 GCA_964408655.1 uncultured Oscillospiraceae bacterium
ACACCGACATGCCCCTGCCGCCGAGGTTTTGCCGCACGAAGGGCACTATCAGCACCAAACCGAAAAAACCGTAGACTACCGACGGAATGCCGGCCATGAGCTGCACCGCGGGCTTTATCCTTCTGTAAAGCTTATCCGGGCAGAAGCGCGCAAGAAACACAGCGCAAAGCACGCCCGTGGGAACTCCTATCAGCAAGGCGCCAAGGGTAACATAGGCGCTGCCGATAAGCATGGGATATATGCCGTAAAGCCCGTTTTCAGGCCGCCATACTTTGCCAAAGAGAAAATCCGTCACGCCTATCTTGCCTATGGCCGGCACACCGCCCGCGAAAAGGAATATGCAGATGAGCAGCACGGCCGCCACAGAGAGACAGGCGCAAAACAGAAAAACGAATCGCATCAGCGGCTCACGATAAGAGCGCATAAAAGCTTCCTTTCATAGTCACACAAGCGGGCTTTTCAGCCCGCGATCTCGTCCCAGCTTCCGATAGTTCCCGTGTAAATTCCCATCACCTGATTGCTGCTAAGAGCGCTGACGGGGTTTTCGTTGTTGACGATCACCGCAATGCCGTCTATCGCTATAGTTGTTGAGCTGAGTCCTTTTTCCACTTCGGAATCCTTGAGCTCGCGCGAGACCATGCCTATGTCGCAAACTCCCTCGGCCGTGCTTGAAACGCCTGTTGAAGAATCGCTGGTCTCAAGCTCTATCTCCATATCGGGGTTGTGCGCCTTGTATGCTTCGGCAAGCTTTTCCATAACGGGGCTTACCGAGCTTGAGCCTGCTATCACGATCTTTCCGCTGTGCGCCAGACCTTCGTAGGCGCCGCTCTCAGAAACGCTGATATAGCCGTTGTCTTCGATGACCTTTTTGCCTTCGGAGCTTAGAATAAAGCTGACGAAATCCTGCGCGGCTTCGGAAAGCTCGCCTTTTACGGCAATATTGAAGGGACGGGCGATCTTATAGCTGCCGTTCTTTACGTTTTCGGCATTCGCTTCGGCGCCGTCGATCAAAAGCGCCTTAACGCTTTCGTTATATGAGCCGAGCGAAATATAGCCGATGGAATAAGGGTCGCCGGCGATGGTGGTCATCATTACGGCCGTGCTGTTGGTCTGTACGGCGGAATCGATGGTATGGTCGATCTTTTCGCCGTTTTCATCCTTTTGCTCTATGCCAAAGAGCTCAACAAAGGCGCTTCGCGTGCCGGAACCGCTCTCGCGCGAGGTAACGCCTATCTCCATGCTGCTGTCAAAGCCTTGAGCTTTTCCCGCACATCCACTCAAGAGCGCCATTCCCAGCGCCAGCGTCAGTATTACGCATAATACCTTTTTCATTTTCATCTTCTCCTTATTTATTCTTATTCTCTCTTTTCTTTTCTACGCTTATGATGATATGCCGAAGAAGTAAAATGCAAAAGCTCGCTTGTGTTAAATGGATGTTAAACTTCAAAAAGGCATAAATATAAAAAAGGCGCGCCGCCAGAAACGGGCGCCTTTAGTCATATATGCGGGTTTTGCGCTTTAAAGATCCAATTTTTCAAAAGAAACGGCCGAGCGTTTATAAGCGAGCAGGGTCAAAAGCAGATAGAGGATAAGCCCGGCAAAAAGAAGAACGAGCTTTGCTGAAAGGTACATGGGATCAGGCGTGTCAAGGCGGTCACGAAAAAACGGGATAATGTGCGTAGCGGCTTCGGCAAGACAGATATATAAGAATAAAACGACGGTCGCATTCAAAAAGGCTTTGCCTACCTTGGCGACATTTTTGTAATATACAGTGAAAAAGATGTAGTTGAAAAGGCCGAGCATTGGCAGCGCAAGAGCGAAAAGTGAAATATTCGCATCCATGCCGACGGCGTTTCCCGCGGGAATAAGGCGTTGACGGAGAAACGCGAAGGGAACGCAGAGAAGCATTTGAAAAAGCTCAAGGAGAACGACGAGGCAAAATCTCCCCTTAACGGCCTTCCGCTTTGCTATGGGCAGCGTTACTGTGTAAAAAACATCGTTGTTTTCACGCCCCGAAAGGCAAGTGAAATATACGGCAAGGCTCATGTAGAAAAACACCACATAGTATGGATAATTGGGTATTATCATCATGGCGGAAAGAAGCAGGAAAATGACCGCTGTGGGATGCATCGCGAGCTTTAGCTCTTTTTTTAAAAGCTTCATTCTTATTCTCCCTCCCTTTCCATATGCACCATGATCGATTCAAGGTCAGCGGCCGTGCTGCGAAGTGCGGTCTTTTCCACGTCCTCAGTCTTGATAAGAGCCGAGAAGCCGTTCTTTGTGCGCTTGCAGCCGATAAGCAGCGGCTCAAGAGACGGGGCGCGCTCTGCGGGGTCAAGTTCAAGCACGCGGTAGCTTTCCGTAAAGGCACGCATGTCGGCTTCGGCCAGGATCCTTCCGTTTCGAATATAGATTATGCGGTCGGCGCATTTATCAAGATCCGAGGTTATGTGCGTGGAAAAAAGTATCGTGATGCCGCGCTCGCAAAGCTCCATAAAGCAATCGAGCAGATCGTCGCGCGAAACGGGATCGAGTCCGCTTGTCGGCTCGTCAAGTATGAGCAGCTCCGCGTTATGCGAAAGCGCGAGCGCAAGCGAATATTTGATCCGCATACCCGTGGAAAGCTGCGCGGGGGTCTTGCTTTCATCAAGCGAAAACATGCGAAGATAATCACTATATGCCGCATCGTCCCAACTTGGATAGAATGACTTTGTAACGCCAGTGATGGTCTTTAGCTTTTTGTCCATATAGTAATTAACGCCGCCGAGCACGAAGCCTATGCGCTCTTTCGCGGCAAATTCATCGGCGGAAAAGTCCTTGCCCCAGAAACGGATAGAGCCGACGTCAGGGCGCACGAGCCCCAAGAGGGATTTAAGCGTTGTGGTCTTTCCCGCGCCGTTTCTGCCGATAAAGCCGCTTATCTTTCCCTGCTCAAGAGAAAATGAAACATCGCTCAGCTTAAAGGCGGGATAGCTTTTACAAAGACCCCGCACATCTAAAATGCTCATTATTCCTCCTCCGCAGCCTCGGGCAGCTTTCCGGATTGAAAAATATTCGAGGCAAGGCTAGCAAACACGCTCTTGGGTGGAATAGCAAGGCCGCGCTCGACGTCGCCAAGCAGAAGAATCGTGTCGCCCGGCTGAATGCCGAACAGGTCGCGAGCCTGCTTGGGTATTACGAACTGCCCCTTTTCACCTATCTTTACCGTCCATGCGTATTTTCCTTCAAGCTGATCCATTAAAAACACCTCCAACAATTCATAAAAGTATGATTTGTATAACTAGTTAAACATATGACACCTTTTTTGTCAAGCATATAGTTTGAAAGAAGCGCTATGTTATGCCGGAGCCTATGTTTAGCTATATTAATTGAAGCTAAAAAAGCGAAACGATAATAGCTTTTAGCGCATCGAAGGCTTAAAGCTGAGAAAAAAGCCTCGTTTATGCCTTGACACAGAGGCATTATAATGCTATATTCTAATAAAAGTAAAACGTTTTGCTTTCGTATACATACAAAAGCCGCAATTCGACGAATCAAGAAAAGCCGCGCTACAACAGCGCAAACGTAACTGTCGGGAGACTTCCTGAAAAGAAATTATCAATAAAAAAACGGCATAATGCGGCTGCGCCGCCGATCGCCAAACTGCAATATCGCTAAACGTTTTACGGTGAATGGCACAAACACAGCTAAAAACCAAACAAAATATCCACATGGAAAGCTGGGCAGAATATGCCTGTCAATATAATCAAGTAAAAGGAGAGGAAAAAAATGAATCGTTATCATACCGCACTACCCAAGCTGGGCATCCGTCCCTGCATAGACGGCCGCCGCAACGGCGTTCGAGAGGGACTCGAGGAGCAGACCATGGGCATGGCAATGGCTGCAAAAAAGCTTATTGAAGAGAATGTAAAATATCCTAACGGCGAGACAGTTCAGGTCGTTATCGCCGACACTACCATCGGCGGAGTTGCCGAGGCCGCGATGTGCCAGCAAAAGTTTGAAAACGAGGGCGTGCAGGTAACATTGAGCGTCTCTCCCTGCTGGTGCTATTCCACCGAGGTCATGGATCAGGATCCCACGACTATAAAGGCTGTTTGGGGCTTCAACGGAACAGAGCGTCCGGGCGCGGTATTTCTGGCGGCTGTAAACGCGGCTTATTCGCAGAAGGGCTGGCCGAATTTCTCTATATACGGCCATGACGTAATGGATGCGGGCACTGGCGAGATCCCCTGTGACGTAAAAGAAAAGATACTTCTTTTTGCCAAGGCCGGTATCGCGGCAAAATGTATGCGCGGCAATTCTTATTTGCAGATAGGTTCTATGTGCATGGGTATCGCGGGCAATCAGGATATGCTTCAGCATTATTTCGGAATGCGCAGCGAGTCCGTTGACGAAAGCGAGATACTCCGCCGCATGGATAAGGGCATATACGACCATGACGAGTTCAAAAAGGCGCTTGCGTGGACTAAGGAAAACTGCAAGCAGGGCTTTGACAAGAACCCCAAGGATATGCAGCCCGACGCAGCCGGATATGAAGCTCAGTGGGAGTTTGTAGTGAAGGCTATGATAATCGTGCGCGATCTTATGATCGGCAATCCCCGACTGGCTGAAATGGGCTTTGTCGAAGAGTCCTGCGGACATAACGCTATCGTGGGCGGCATTCAGGGTCAGCGCCAGTGGACGGACTATAAGCCGAACTTCGATTTCCTTGAGGCTATGCTCAACAGCCAGTTCGATTGGAACGGTCTTCGCGAAGCCTTCGTGCTTGGCACCGAGAACGACACTTTGAACGCTATGACGATGCTCTTTGAGCATCTGCTTACCGATCGTCCGGGCATCTTTGCTGACGTTCGTACCTATTGGAGCCCCGAGGCTGTTAAGCGCGTCACCGGCAAAGAGCTTACCGGATACGCAAAGGACGGCATAATCCATCTGATAAATTCCGGCGCCGCCTCTCTTGATGGCACTGGAGCCGTTATCGGCAAGGACGGCATACCCGAGATCAAGCCCTTCTACGAGATGAAGGACGCGGATGCCAAGGCATGTCTTGATAAGACCGACTGGTGTCCGGCGGATCAGTTCTATTTCCGTGGCGGCGGATTCTCCAGCCACTTTATCGGCGGAACCAACGGCAACATGCCTGTTACCATGGCAAGGCTGAATATGGTGAGCGGACTTGGCCCCGTGCTGCAGATCGCCGAAGGCTATACCTGCGAGCTCGATCCCGAAGTCCACGCTACGCTTGATAAGCGCACCGATCCCACCTGGCCTACTACCTGGTTCGCTCCCCGCCTTACCGGCAAGGGCGCTTTCAAGGATGTTTACAGCGTAATGGCAAACTGGGGCGCAAACCACGGCGCGTTCTGCTACGGCCATTGCGGCGCGAAGCTCATCACCATGGCCGCCATGCTTCGCATCCCCGTGTGTATGCATAATGTTCCCGAAGAGCAGATATTCCGTCCCGCCGCCTGGTCGGCCTTTGGAACCTCTGATCTTGAAGCGGCTGACTATCGCGCCTGCGCCGCGTTCGGCCCGCATTATAAATAAAACAGATTTTTCCTCCTCCTATATAAAAAGTCCGCGGGCTCTACGCCTGCGGACTTTTGCTTGCTGTGTTGTTATATTTGCTCAATAATTCTTTGTGAGCTTAAGCACGTTTTGCTCGTCCGTATATGAATACGAAATGCTGTCAACGCTTTTCTTTATCATATATATGCCAAGCCCGCCGATGCCGCGCTGCTCTGCTGAAAGAGTGGTGTCCGGCTCGGGAGCGCGAAGTGGATCGTAGGGCATTCCGTTATCGCGAAAGATCAGCTCTATTTCGCCGTTCCAGGCGCGGCAGCTTATCCACGCGCGCGTAGCCCCGCTATAGCTTATTATGTTGGCAAGCGCTTCATCCACGGCAATATCGGTCTGCATGATGATCTTTGTGGGGCATTTTGCCGATTCCAGCATACCGTCAACAAAATCGGTGGCTCGCTGAATGGAGGAAAGATCTATTTTTAAAGGAAGTACGGATTGCCCCGTAATAAATAGCTGCGGGTCTTTGCGCACCAGCAGCGCGTTTTCTTCGGGTATCTCACGAATGGACTCAAAGCCAAGCGATTCCTTCAGCGCGCGGCCGCCGTCGCTTATGCAAAATGTGAAAATATCGCTTATCTCATAACCTTCAAGCGTTTTTTTGCGGAGCTGATTTTTAAGAGCCTGCAAAAGCACATGCATCAGCCCGTGCTTTTGATATTCAGGCATGACGATAGCGTCTAATATCAAAATATAATTTGGCGCTGTATTCGAAAGCTGAAGAACATCCTGCGCGAGCAGGTCACTGTCAACATACGCGCCTTCTTCGAATACGCGGCGGTATACTCGTTCGCTTACGGGATAAGCGCAGCACGCGCCAATAAGCTTTTCGCCGTCAAAAGCAAGCGAGGTGAGCGTGGGATTTTTATGATAGCGCGCTATGCATTCCACCCTGTCGCCCACGAGCGAGGGGCCGTATACAGAGGTCTCAATATCCATGATACGGCGGATATAGGCGTCGTTTGCCGGTTTTTCAGCGAATATCTTTATCATTGTTCTTTTTCCTTTCTGTCCTGCGCGTCAGGGCCGAAATAGGAGAAGCCGAGCATCGTTATGTCGTCAAACTGCGGCGCGTCCTTAACGAAGGCGCTTATGCTTTCCATTATTGCGGGCAGCAAGAGCGAGGGCGCGGCGTTTGGATCAAAGTTGAGCGCATTTTCAAGCCTGCCTTCACCATAAAGCTCTTCTGAAGAATTTGTGGCCTCGGTAACTCCGTCGGTATATAGGAAGATGGAAGAACCGGGCTCAAGCATGAGCTCCTGCTGACGGTATTTGGTGTTTTCCATGCCTGCGAGCACGAAGCCCGCCTTAAAGGAAACATAGGAATAGCTTCCGTCCGGCTTGCGGATAAGCGGGGGATTATGACCCGCGTTCACTACGCATAGTTTGCCTGTTGAAAGCTCAAGTATGCCAAGCCATGCGGTGACGAACATCTCCGCCTCGTTATTTTCGCAAAGCTGGGCGTTTGCACCGAAGAATATTTCGGCCGGTTCGCTGCCCGTAATGGCGCGATCCTTTATGGCGTTCTTCGCGTTCACCATAAAGAGCGCGGCGGGAATGCCCTTGCCGGAAACGTCCGCTATTACCAGCGCAAGGTGATCTTCATCCGTCATAAAGAAATCATAGAAGTCGCCGCCGACCTCTTTTGCGGGCGACATGATGGCGTAAATGTCGAAATCCTTGCGGTTCGGGAATGCCGGGAAGGTGCTGGGCAGCAGCGAAGCCTGTATGGTGGTGGCAATGCGCAGCTCGGCGCCGATGCGCTCACGCTCGGCTGTCGCGGCGCTGAGATCGTTGATGTATTGCACTATGTCGCTGGTCATTTGGTTGAAGGCTTCGGCCAGCGCTTCTATTTCGTCTCCGGTATTTACCACGATATTCAATTCATGCAGACGCTCTTCGTTTTCGGCGGTGGAAACGAAGCGAACCGCGCCGTCAACGATCTTTTGCAAGGGATTTATCATGCTCCGGCGCATGTATATCTGATATGCAAGCTGGAAGACGGCGAGTATGACGAGCGCCGTCCAAACAGCCGTCCATAGGAATTTTGAAAGAGTGGTGCTCACCACGTTTATATCGATATCGGCGCCCACGACCAGATACGGCTCGCCGTTACGGTCGTTTACAATGGTGAATACGGACATGAGATCGCCGTATTTGCTTTCGGTAACATAAGTCCTCGGAACGCTCGGGTCGCTTAAAAGCGCGTTGGCCATTTGTATATGCTCTTCGGAATAATCTGTGCCCGCGGCAAGAAAATCGCCGAGAACATAATTAAAGGGGTCGTCGTCCCCGGTGCCCTGCACAAAAACGAGAAGCCCGTCCGGCTCGGGATGATAGCTATAGAGAAATTCAAGATCGTTCGCCTTTGAAAGAATGCGAAACTGCTCTTGTATGCGTCTGTAATCCTCATCCATGAGAAGCTGAGCTTCGTTTAGATCCTCCTTGGAGGATTCCATATATTTGCGGATCTTTTCCTGCGGAATATAGGCCGCCGCCGTTTGAACTATGCCTTGCAGCCGCTCTTCATACATTTTGTGCATGGCGGTGGAAAAGTGGCTGTACGCTACAATAAGAAGCCCTATACATATTGCTACGGACAGGGCGACGCTTACGAGTGTAAACTTTGTGCGCAGATGGATACCGTTGCGTTCTTTGCTCATAATGATGTTTCCTCCTACGCAAGATTTGCATGATATATAAAGTTTAATGCAATAATGCGGAAAAAGCAACCATTGCCGCCGCGCGCAGGCATACCGCGCGAATCCGAACTATGGTCTACACGCTATGCATACAAGGATTGGAGAAGACGGAGAGGGGCGTTTGTGATATAATGCAATACAAATGACCGGAAGGAAGATTACGAAGGAAAGATGAAACAAAAAAAGAACCTTTGGCTGTTGCTTATTCTGCTTGCCGTGATGCTCGCCGCTCTGTGCCTGTATTTTCACTATTCAGATAAAGCCTCGGCCGGTGAAAAGAGCATCACGCTTGATATTATATTTGCCGAAGGCTCGCTAAAGCGCCGTACAATAAATACCACGGAGGAAAATCTGCGCGCCGCGCTCGAAGCGGAGGGGCTCATCGCGGGAGATGAATCGGCTTACGGAATGTTCGTAAAGACCGTTGACGGCGTTACCGCGAACGAGGATGAAGAAGAATGGTGGTGTCTTACGAAAAACGGAGAGCAGCATAACAGCGGCGTTGATACTACCGTGATAGCGGACGGCGACAAATATGAATTCACGTTAAAAACAGGCTGGTGAAAACGATAGGAAAAATAACGGCTGCCGCCGTGTTGGCGGCCATACTTTACGCACAGCAGCTCGCTTTGGCTTTTTTGCCTAACATCCATCTTTGCGCGCTGCTCATAATGCTGTATACTCTCTGTTTTCCAAAGCTTACGCCGATGATAATCCTTTGCTTTGTTCTTCTTGAGGGCATCACCTACGGCTTTGGGATATGGTGGATATCATATCTTTATATTTGGCCGCTGCTCGCATTCTTAACGTGGCTGTTCCGTCGCAACAGCTCAGTTGCCTTCTGGGCTTTGCTGGGCGGAGCCTACGGCTTTTTAAACGGCGCGCTTTTCGCGCTGCCTTATCTGCTTATTGGCGGATTCTCCACGGCCTTTTCTTACTGGATAGCGGGAATCCCCTTTGATATGATACATTGCTTCGGGAACGCTGTGCTGATATTCTTCCTTTGGAAACCGCTGTTCGGGCTTTTCTCACGCTATGCAAAAAAGCTCGAATGCTCTTAGTGGGCGGACGGATTCGCATAAACGAAGGAAGTCTGCCGCGGCAACAACACGGCAGACTTCCTTCGTGAAATAAGGAGGTTCCAGACAATTATGAGAAATACATAATGCGCAGATATTTCTCATGCTTTCTGATATCAATATAACATGTTTACGGCGATAAGAAAAGATACAAACAGAAATGGTGGATATGAAAAAAAGTAATGTCAAAGCAGGCTTATATAAACAAAACGGGGAGGAAGAGCATGTTTGAAGAAACTGATATAAGTTCGATAGAGGGTTTTCGCATCGGCAACGCGCAGGACGCGGCGGCAAGGACCGGAGTAACGGTGATGATATGCGAGGGCGGCGCAAGCGCGGGCGTTGACATCAGCGGTGGCGGTCCGGCGTCGCGGGAAACGCCGCTTTTAAGCAGCAATGCCGCGCATAACCGCATTCATGCCGCAGTGCTTTCAGGCGGCTCGGCCTTCGGACTGTCCGCAGCCGATGGAGTGATGCGCTATCTTGAAGAGCGCGGCATAGGATACGACACCGGCTTTGCAAAGGTGCCGCTCGTTGTGCAGTCATCACTTTATGATCTTGGCACGGGCAGCGCCGCTATCCGTCCGGACGCCGACATGGGCTATGCCGCATGTTTGGATTCTGAGCGGGACGAGCTTAAGGGCGGGGCGCTTGGCGCCGGCACTGGAGCGACGGTAGGCAAGGTTTTCGGCATGGAACGCGCCTCGCGCTCGGGACTGGGGATCGCCGCGTTAAAGCTTGGCGAGCTTAAGATGGGCGCTGTCGTTGCCGTGAACGCCTTAGGCGACATATTCGACTTTGAAACGGGCGAAAAGCTTGCGGGCTTGAAAAACGAGAGCGGGAACGGCTTCGCCTCATGCGAGGAGGGCTTATATGAGCTTTTACAGCCAAGAGATCTTTTCACCGGAAACACGACGATAGGCTGCATATTGACCAACGCGGAATTTGGACGGGCGGAGATGAACCGGCTCGCGGCAATGGCGAGAAACGGCTATGCGCGGGCGATAAATCCCGTGGGTACTCTTGCGGACGGAGACAGCATATACGCCATGTCCTTCGGCAGGGTAAAGGCCGACCTTAATGTTGCGGGTACGCTTGCTGCGCGGGTCATGGCAATGGCAATAAAAAACGCCGTGCTGTCAGTAAAAGAATAAAAGTGGCGTTTCGCCACTTTTTATGAGCAAAGCCGCCCCGTTTCAGGCGGCTTTTTGCTTAGACCGGGATAATAAGAGTTTCACCCACATATATCCTGTCGGGATTGGCGCGCGGATTGGCGTTTAGCAGCGCCGATACAGTCGTGTTATAGCGCCTCGCGATAGAATAGAGCGTGTCGCCTGCGCGCACCGTGTAAGTGATGTAGTTTGGCGGATAATAGGACGGCGGATATAAGGTGCTCAGCCCAAGGCGCTGTGCGGTCGCCGCGTCCACTATGCCAGTGACGGGAAGGCCGTAGGCCGCTTGAAAACTCTGAACGGCCGCTTGCGTTCTTGTGCCGAAAAGACCGTCGATAGTATATGTGTAATAACCAAGGCGGCGCAGGGCGGTCTGCAAATTCGTTACCCGTGTTCCCACGCTTCCGCGCCGGAGTATCGCGGGATTGGGATCGGTCAAAAACGGCGAGAGCAGATCCCACACCGCGGGAGTTACATATCCGTCGGGATCAAGGCCGAATACCCTTTGGAACTTCTTTACCGCATTTTCGGTTCTCGTGCCGAATATGCCGTCGATATTGCCAACGTCATAGCCGGCGGTGCTCAGCCCCGTTTGCAGTCTTATTACCGCCTGCCCGCGGTCGCCCCTTTTCAAAAAGCCGGTGTCCGGCTGATCGGGATAATAGGGCGGAGGCGGAACGGGAGTAGTATTCATATACGGCGATAGCGCCGCCCATGTTCTGGAGCCCACGATACCGTCCACCGTGAGATTCATTGCTCTTTGGAAATTCCTTACGGCGTCCTCGGTTCTTGGGCCGAAAACACCGTCTATGGTACCGGGCGAATAACCGGCGCGCGCCAGCGCTGTTTGCAGCGTGACAACGTCGCTGCCCTTATCACCGCGCCGTAAGATAGTCATAACCATACCTCCATGCTTTCAAAATGTCTTGCGATGCTTTTGTATGATTATGATATGCGCGCTGCTGCAAAAAGGTGTTGCATACGGTTTTTCCACATGCAACACCCTTTTATAGTTTGTGAATTTTAATGCGGGCTCAGCGCCTCAAAGCCTTGGGCTTTCCAAGTATTTCGCCGTATAAAAGCCCTTGCGTCACACTGCCGCGCTCAAAGCTGAAACGCTTTCCCTGCACGGCCGCGTCGGGAAGATTATAAGCTGCGTTAGCGGCGCTTTGCACCTCTAACCTTGCGGCGCTGGGCACATTATATGCAGCGTTTGCCGCCGTTTGG
>CAYPAH010000048.1:0-2335 GCA_964408655.1 uncultured Oscillospiraceae bacterium
CCATGCACTGATACTGGTTCCAGATATTCGCCATGCGGTCAAGCTTTTCTTCGCCGCTTTCCACATGAAATCTTGAAAGCAGATCGTCCCAGTATTTTGCAAGCTCCGCACGCGCGGCTCTCACCTGCTCCATAGTGGAAAACTTGGCCATAAGCTCACGCGCGCGCTTTTTGTTTATCACTCCCGGGCTTTCGAATTTTTCGTTGTCGGGATTTTCAATATAGCCTATGGAGAAAACGAAGCTTTTCTCTTCTCCCGCGGAAAGCTTGACTTCTATCCGGTGGCTGCCTATCGGCGCCCAGCCCGAGGCCACGCTGTTTTTGCTTTTTCCGCTGACTACGCTTTGCGGAGCCGACCAATCGCCAAATTCGCCAAGAAAGCTTTCGCGGTCGGTGTCAAAGCCGGATATTTTCGCGTTCACGGTGAAGAAAGCGTAATGATCGCGGCGTTCGCGGTATTCCGTCTTGTGATATATGGCGCTTCCCTCTATCTCGACCTCGCCTATATTGAAGTTGCGCTGAAAGTTGGTGGAATCATCCACCGCGTTCCAAAGACACCACTCGATAGCGC
The DNA here is from genome assembly GCA_964408655.1 of uncultured Oscillospiraceae bacterium. Taxonomy (GTDB): domain Bacteria; phylum Bacillota; class Clostridia; order Christensenellales; family CAG-138; genus JAQVRG01. The sequence goes on from CAYPAH010000048.1 coordinate 571, forward strand.
TGTAAAGCAGAAGCGTTTTTTCTTCATTCGTTTCGTTTTTGAGACTGAGGGCGTTGACCTCGCAGTTTTCATGCAAAGGCACAAAGCACTCGAGACTTGCGCTCACTCCGTTTTTCTTCGCCTCAAACACCGAATAGCCCATGCCGTGGCGGCAGGCATATGAATCTAGCGCGGTCTTTGCCGGCATAAAGCCGGGATTCCAGAGCGTATCGCCGTCTTTTATATAATAATAGCGGCCGCCAAGATCGGTGGGCACATTGTTATAGCGGTAGCGCGTAAGCCGTCTGAGCTTCGCGTCGCGATAAAAAATGTAACCGCCGCAGGTGTTTGAAATAAGCCCGTAAAACCCGTCGTTTCCGAGATAGTTTATCCATGGCAGCGGGGTCTTGGGCGTGTTTATCACATATTCCTTGGCCTTATCGTCAAAATATCCGTACTTCATGTGCTTGCGAGTCTCCTTAAAATGATGAAAATGAAGAATGGCATTCGTTTACTTAATCGATTTCGTTTTTGTATTCCCATGATACTAGAATACATGGCAAAATGCAAACATAAATTTTATTTTAAGCAATTTTTTTGACATTTCAAAGCAACTTCCTATTATTATGCACCAAAAAATTTATACTTGACTTTATGATTATGAGGCGTATATAATGGGCTTACGAAATCGATTAAGTATTCTTTTAACGTTTCTGGCATTCAATTTCGCCGATATCTCTTCGCAAACGATTTCGCAATCCTAATAAAAGCGATGGAGTTTAAGCCTGATGGTAACACAAAAAGATATTTCCGTAGCCTGCGGCGTTTCTCTTGCGACCGTCAGCAAGGCTTTAAGCGGACAGGCGGATATTGGCGAACAGACCGCACTGCATATACGCAAGGTCGCCCAAAGCATGGGCTATCTGCCCAATGCGGCGGCGAGGGCGCTGAAAACCAACCGCTCTCACAACATCGGCGTTCTTTTCGTGGATAAGACGAGCTGCGGCCTGCGCCACGAATACTTTTCCGAAATGCTCGACAGTCTCAAGGTGGAAGCCGAAAGTCTCGGCTACGACATCACCTTTATCAGCAAAAACCTCGGCGGCTTATCGATGAATTATTATGAGCACGCCAAATACCGCAACTGCGATGGCGTAGTGATAGCCTCGGTAGACTTTAAAGATCCCGACGTTATCCGCCTTGTGGAAAGCGAAGTGCCGACGGTGGCCGTCGATTATGTTTTTGACAACCGAAGCTCGATACTTTCAGACAACGTAAGCGGAATGCGGGACATCGTGAACCATGTTTTCATCAAGGGACACCGCCGCATCGCCATAATACACGGCGAAGACACCTCGGTAACGCAAAAGCGTCTCGCCAGCTTCCGCAAAGCCTGCGCCTCGCACGATATAGGGCTTCCCGAGGAATATATCAAGAGCGCGCAATATCACGACCCGAAATCCAGCGGCCTCGCCACCCGCGAGCTGCTCGCCCTGCCCAACCGCCCGAGCTGCATTCTCTATCCCGATGATTTTTCCTTCATCGGCGGCATGAACGAGATAGAAAAGCAGGGGCTCTCGATACCGAACGACATAAGCGTTGTCGGCTATGATGGAATCCTGCTCTCGCAGGTGCTCCGTCCCCGCCTCACCACCTACCGGCAGGACGCCGTTACCATAGGCGCGAAGGCCGCGCAGAAGCTCATTGAGGCGATAGAAACGCCCAAGACCTTTTTGCCCGAGCAGATCGTGGTGACAGGCTCTCTCTGGGCTGGCGACACCGTGAA
>CAYPAH010000048.1:2348-13818 GCA_964408655.1 uncultured Oscillospiraceae bacterium
CAAAGCGAGCCTTTCAAATATAAAACAAGATGCAAAGCGCCTAAAACGCTTGCGAAAAAACAAATTTGTTATGGAGGAATCGTCATGAAGAAATTGGTCGTATTGCTGCTCACCGCAGCTATGCTCCTCTCCTTGGTAGCATGTGCAGCTCCCGCTGCCGCCCCCGCTGCCGAGCCCGCCGCCCCCGCCGCCGAGCCCGCAGCTCCCGCTGCTGAGCCCGCCGCAGAACCCGCTGCCGAGCCCGCCGCCGAGCAGGGCAAGGTTTTCAACATTTACTGCTGGAATGATGAGTTTCAGACCCGCTTCCAGGATTACTTCGAAGGCGCCGGCCTCGTTCCCGAAGGCGTAGAAGTAAAATGGACCCAGGTTCCCAGCCAGGACAACGCTTATCAGGATGCGCTGGATCAGGCTCTTCTGAATCAGGAAAGCGCCGCCGCCGATGATAAGGTCGATATGTTCCTGATCGAAGCCGACTATGCTCTTAAGTATGTCAACAGCCCCTACACCCTCGACGCAGTTAACGACATCGGCCTCACCGACGCCGACATGGCCGAAATGTATCAGTACACCAAGGACATCTGCACCGACGAAAACGGCGCTCTCAAGGGTGTTTCCTGGCAGGCCTGCCCCGCCGGCTTGATCTATCGCCGCTCCATCGCCAAGGACGTTCTGGGCAGTGACGATCCCGCCGCCGTTCAGGAAGCTCTGAATGACTGGGCAAAGTTCGAAGCCGCCGCCGTAACGGCGAAGGAAAAGGGTTACTTCATGGTCGCCGGTTATGATGACGACTATCGCGTATTCTCTAACAACGTCAGCAAGCCCTGGGTCGACGCTTCCGGCAAAATCCAGATCGACGACAACATTATGAACTGGGTAAAGCAGACCAAGGAATTCACCGATAAGGAATACAACACCAAGGCTATCCTCTGGTCCCCCGAGCAGTGGGCCGGCGCGAAGACCGACGGTAAGGTAATGTGCTACTTCGGACCCGCCTGGTTCTTTGACTTCTCCCTCTGCCCCAACGTTCTTGATGATCCCGAAAAGGGCAACGTCGTTGGCAACGGCAGCTATGGCGACTGGGCTATCGTCAAGGGTCCCCAGGGTTACTTCTGGGGCGGCACCTGGATCTGCGGCGCGACCGGTTCCGATAACGTCGAGCTCATCAAGCAGGTCATGCTGACCCTCACCTGCGATCCCGAAACCCTCACCAAGATCACCAAGGAAAAGAACGACTTCACCAACAACGTCTCCGTTATGGAATCCATCGCGGCTGACACCACCTACGGTTCCGACTTCCTCGGCGGCCAGAACTTCATCTCCGTGCTGCTCGATTCCGCTACCAGCATCGATCTGAGCAACCTCACCCCCTACGATCAGGGCTGCAACGAGAAGTTCCAGGAAGCCATGCGCGGTTACTTCAACGGCGCTGCCACTCAGGAAGAGGCTATGGAGAACTTCTACACCCTCGTTGCCGAGAAGTATCCGAACCTCACCCACTAAAACTTAGACCCTGAAGACAATCATATGCGGGGCGGGCTATGCCCGTCCCGCTTTACTGCAAAGGCATTATTTGATATCATAATCGCACACATATATAAAATTCACCGGCGCTAAACTTTAGACCCGCTGTCTCTATGGAAGGAAGGTACTCGCTATGGAGCAATTACCGTTGAAAAGAAAGACGGTCAACTACGCGAAATGGGGCTATATCTTCATCGCGCCCTTCTTCATCGCCTATGCCGTTTTTCATCTTATCCCGCTGCTGTCTACCTTTTACAACAGCTTCTTTGAAAACTACCGCATGGGACTTATGCAGGTAGGCCCCAAATTCGTTGGCTTTGCCAATTATCAAACCATATTCGCCAATGGCGACATACCCAAATATATAGGCAACACCTTTATAATGTGGGCTATGGGATTTATTCCGCAAATACTAGTCTCGATGCTGCTGGCCGTTTGGTTCACGAGCTATCGCATGAAGCTCAAATGCCAGCCCTTCTTCAAGACCGTTATCTATATGCCGAACATGATTATGGCGGCCGCGTTCTCGATGCTTTTCTGGATGCTCTTCTCCGCCGTCGGCCCCTTCAACAACCTAATGGCGGAATGGGGATGGCTGAGCAGCCCGCTTCGAATGGAGGAAAGCACGACTATGAGCCGCGTGCTCGTCGCCGTTATGAACTTCCTCATGTGGTTCGGCAACACCACCATACTTCTTATGGCGGGCATAATGGGCATAGATCAATCGCTCTTTGAGGCCGCGCAGATAGACGGCGCAAAGCCTTTGCAGGTATTCTTCCGCGTGACGATGCCCGTTTTGAAGCCCATCACCGTTTATGTGGCCATAACTTCGCTGATCGGCGGCATTAAAATGTTCGACGTGCCGCAGATACTCACCAACGCCACGGGCGAGCCGAACCGAACGGTAATGACCCTGCTTATGTATCTGAATAAGCATCTGCAAAGCAAAAACCTTGGCATGGCGGGCGCCGTGTCGGTAATTATCTTCATTATGACGGCAATATTGAGCTTTATCGTGTTCAAAAGCCTTGACGCCGGAAAGAAAAGAGGTTGATGAAGATGGAAGTTATCAAAAACGGAAAAATACGTTCTGAAAACCGCGGTCTTTTCGCCTCGCGCGCCGTCAGCTACACGGTGCTTATATTGCTCACGCTCATATGCCTCGTGCCCTTTTATATGCTTATCGTCTGCTCGACAAAGACGCACGGAGCGCTGACCTCGGGCTTCACCTTCCTGCCCGGGCATTCCTTCGCCGCGAACCTTAGAAACCTGCTGAACAACGACAACATCCCGATGCTTCGCGGCATACTCAACAGCCTTCTGGTCTCATCATGCGCCGCGGCCTGCGCGACTTATTTTTCAACGCTCACGGCCTACGGCCTGTATGCCTATAATTTCAAGGCGCGCCGTTTTGCCCGCATATTCATACTGATGGTTATGATGGTTCCCGATCAGGTGTCGTCTCTCGGCCTTATACAGCTCATCACGAAATTCAAGATGATGGATACCTATTGGCCGCTGATACTCCCCAAGATCGCAGCTCCCCTTGTGTTTTATTACATTCTTCAATATATGGAGAGCGTGCTGCCAATGGAGATCGTTGAGGCCGCAAGGTGCGATGGCGCGGGCGAATTCTACGCCTTTAACCACATCGTGCTGCCGGTGATGAAGCCCGCCCTCGCGGTGCAGGCCATCTTCACCTTCGTTGAAAACTGGAATCTTTACTTCCTGCCCGCTCTGGTAATAACGACCAACGAGAGCAAGACCATCCCCATACTTATCGCCCAGCTCCGCTCGGCGGACTATATGAAATTCGATCTCGGTCAGGTATACATGATGATATGCGTCGCCATAATACCCGTGCTTATCGTGTATCTGCTGCTTTCCAAGTTCATCATCAAGGGCGTGACCATGGGCAGCGTAAAGGGATAAAAGCGGCTTTCCCGCTTGGTGAAAATATCCCTTACACCCCCTGTTATCTCAAAGAAACAAGCTTTTTTGAATCATTGTTTTTCCCTCCTTTGCAAGCGGACGCCGTAAAGCGCGTCCGCTCTGCTTTTTTGTGCTTTTGTCACAAAATCTTCTTTTTATCGCCTTGCCCCCTTTTGTTATTGCCCGAATAATACGAATATAATGGTATGGAATGTCTTTCGTTCGGAGGTTTGGAACTAATGTCGACAAAGCCAATGATACTCGCGGTGGATAACGACGCGACAAACAGGGAGCTTCTGCGCTGGATGCTTCGCGAGGATTACGAGCTGCTCGAGGCGGAAAATATCCGTCAGGCCTCCGCCATATTAGAGCAGGGGCGCGATCAGGAGGCTATCTCTCTGATCGTTTTCGGCTTGGCCGTGAGCAAAAATGATATGCTTTCTCTGCTTGAGGAATGCTCGGCGGATAAGCTCCTTTCCCTCATCCCCGCCATAGCCACCCTTTCAGAGAGTGAAAGCTCCGTGCTTTCCGAGCTTTTTTCGTGCGGCCTTTCGGATTATTGCTCCTTCCCCTACGACCCCGTGATCTTCCGCCGCAAGGTCTTTAACCTTGTCGGTTTAAGAACTGCCGATAAGCTGGTGGGCCAGATGGCCTACGATCCTCTCACCGGCCTTTATGCCGAGCCTATCTTTTACCGCGAGGCGCAGCGCCGCATCTCGGAGGATCTTGAAAACGACTATATCCTCATTTGCTCCGACTTTGAAAATTTCAAGCTTGTCAACAAGCTTTACGGCGATAAATCCTGCAACGAGCTGCTTTGCGCCTATGCGCGCCTGCTTGAAGGATTCGGCGGCGAAAACGCCATATGCGGCCGCCTTGCCATGGATGATTTTGCCATATTGATGCCGAATCCCGATGAGCTTTGCCTGCCAAGCTTTGATAATCACCCGCTGGCGCCCTGCGTTTCGCTGCGCTTCGGGATCTATCCCGTAGAGCAGCGCGATATGCCTGTTTCCGAGATGTGCGCCTGCGCGCTTTCGGCCGCAAGGTCATTCAGCGGCGGCACCGGCACGCACTGCGTTCGCTTTGACCGTGTGTTCCATCAGAAATATTTGCAGGAGCAGGCTATCGCTTCCGAGCTTGAAAACGCCCTTAAATCAGGACAGTTCAAGGTATATTACCAGCCAAAGGTAAATCTGCACAACGAAAAAATATCGGGCGCGGAGGCCTTTGTAAGATGGGAGCATCCCGTGCGCGGCCTGCTTTCCGCCGCCGAATTTTTGCCGCTCTTCAAGCGCAGCGGCTTGATATGCAAGCTGGATCAGTTCGTTTGGTCAGAAACATGCGCGCATCTGCAAAGCTGGATATGCAAGGGGATATGCACCGTTCCCGTGTCGATAAACGTTTCCCGCGCCACCCTTTACGACCCCTCCACTCCGCAAAAGCTGAAAAGCTGCGTCCGCTCGCACGGGCTTTCGCCCGATAGCATATTTGTGGCCGTAAACGAAGCTTCTTACGCGGATGATCCCAAGCAGCTTTTTGATCTTGTGTCCTCGCTAAAAAGCGACGGCTTCAGAATAGAAATGGACGGCTTTGGCAGCGGTTATTCCTCGCTTTTCATGCTCAGCCGCTTCCCTATAGACGTGCTGAACGTAAGCCTTGATTTTATCCGTCAGGATTTCCGCAGGGAAAGCAAGAACGTATTCAGCTTTATCATCAGCCTCGCAAAATGGATGGATCTTAGGATCACCGTGGAATGCGTTGAGGACGGCTCGTGGATAGAATCCCTGCGCAGCATAGACTGCAACTACGCTCAGGGCTATTATTACGCCAAGCCCATGCCCGCGGACGAATACGAAAGGTTCCTGCAAAGAGCGGAGCTCGATCTTGAAAGCGCGGCTCCCCCGTCTTCACGCGCGGCCTCATCAGAGGCGGTAAGCATTCGCGGCATGGCAAGCGGAAAACGCACCATGCTCGTTGCCGACGACAGCACCCTGAGCCGCACCGTGCTCTCGCGCATATTCCGCGACAGTTTTCAGATAGCCGAGGTCGGCAACGGCAGCGCGGCGCTTGAATATCTTGACGCCAACCTTGATAAGGTCTCTATCGTTCTGCTCGATCTGATAATGCCGGTGATGGACGGCTTTGAAACGCTGGAGCATATACGCTCTTCCCCAAACACCCGAAACCTGCCCGTGATAGTTATAGCCCAGCCCGGCGACGCAAGCGAACGCAAGGCGCTTGCCCTCGGCGCCGACGATTTCATCGCCAAGCCCTTTGACGACGGCATAGTGATGCGCCGCGTTTTCAACGTTATCGACAGCGCGACCCTTCGCGAGCAGCGCCGCCAGATAGAAAACAAGCACGCCATATTGCAGGAGGCTTTCATCGATTATCTTACCGGCACATATAACCGGCGCGGTCTTGAGGGCGCGTGGGAGCGCCTGCCCGAGCTTTGCGGCGGATATTACGCGCTTATTATGATCGATCTTGATAATTTCAAGCAATGCAACGACGTTTTCGGCCATGACTTTGGCGATGATGTGCTGCGCCGCTTCAGCTCGCGCCTGCGCGGACTGCTTCGCGGCAGCGACGTCGTGGCGCGCATAGGCGGCGACGAGTTCCTTGTGGTGATGAACAATATTCTCTCTCCCGAGGCGGCGCTGAATAAGGGAAAGCAGCTTTGCGCCGGACTTGTTATAAACACCTCCGACCCCGGGATAACCGTCACCTGCTCTATGGGAATAGTGGTCTTCGATTCAAAGCCCGAAAGCATAGACGCGCTTTTGCAGCAGGCCGATAAGGCCATGTATCACGCGAAGCAGAATGGCAAAAACAGCTGCTTCCTCTGGAACGAAGAGCTTGAAGCTTCCGTGGACAAAGAATAAGCAATAAAAAAATACGAACATAAACATAAAACGATCCGGAGAGCATATAAGCATGGATATCCGGATCGTTTTTTTACTTGGCGCCGCCGCTTATTTCGGCCTTGAGCTGCTCTGGCGCGGGCGCAGCCACATAATGATGGCGCTTGCGGGCGGCTTCTGCACAGTGCTTCTATATGATGTGTATACACATATACGCATGTCCCTTATCGCGGCCTTTCTCAGCGCCATGCTGCTGATAAGCGCGGTGGAGTTCATCTTCGGTTTTGTGTGCAACATACACGCGGGCATGAAAATATGGGATTACAGCCGTTTTCGCTTTAATCTCTACGGCCAGGTCTGCCTGCCGTATTCGCTGCTCTGGGGCTTGCTTGGCAGCGCCTTCTGGGCCTTTCTTTTATAAGGCGCGGCCTTTAGAGGATTATCAGCAGATTGTTGAAAACGAGCCGCCTTTGATAGATAAATGACTTTGCGCGGCTTTTTATCAGCTCAACGCCGATATAGTCCATGCCGTCGCCATCCTCCCCCTCGTCCTCAAAGGGGTTATAGTCCCGCGCGTCGTCGCGGATGCGAAGGAATATCTCGCCGTCATATTTGGCAAGCTTGATATAAATAGAGTGGTTCTTATCCTCTTTAAAGCCGAAGCGTATTATGTTCACGCAAAGCTCTTCTATGCTTAGCTGGATCGAATAGGCGCTGCGGGGATCTATTTCGTTTTTATCGCAAAATTCCTCAACGCCGCTCATTATCTGCGGCAGGGTGGTGAAATCACCCTCCATGCAGCTTTCATAAACATTGGCGTTTATCGCTTCGTCCCCGCCTTTTTTCTTTAAAAGGAACAGGTCTTCAAATTCGCCCTTTCCGCGCCCAGCAGCGCCACCGCCGGAACAGCCGCCGCAACGGGTATCAAAAGTCCGCGCAGCATACTTATCAAAAAAGCCTGCTTTGCATATCCGAGCGTTTGATAATATATGTTCATCACGGCGAGCAGGCAGGCCGGAAGCACCGCCGGAGCATAAAGGCGCAGCGCGCGGCTCCCGCTTTCAAGTATATTCCCCCCGCTCAATCCGAAAAGGCGAACGATGCTCTGAGAAAAAACAAGCAGCGCAAGGCTCAGCGCCAGGGCCGCGAGCGCGGCGCTTTTCCATGCGTCGTTTATCGTCACCGCTATGCTTTCATCATCGCGCTCGCCCTGATAGGTGCCTATCAAAACTGGAAGCGCCATAGAGATGCCGTCAAATATCGCATAGCTGAACGAGCTTACGTTAAAAACAATATTGAAAACGGCTATCCCCTCCGTGCCGCATTTATCGAGAAGCAAACGGTTGAAGAAAAGCAGCATCAAAAAGAGCCATGCATAATACGAGGCCGTGCCAACGCCGCCGGTGAAAAGCGAAACGCTGCCAGAAAGCTTGAACTTAAAGCCTTCAAGCCTCAGCGCAGCGTCTTTTTTGCGAAAATGCAGGCAATATACCAATAAGCCGCAAAGCTGCCCTATCACCATAGCTATCGCCGCGCCCTGCACGCCTGTTTTCAGCCATGTGACAAAAAAAAGATCGAGCAGCAGGTTCACTATCACCGAAACGGCTATGCCGCTTGCCGCGAGCTTAGGATCGGCGTCGCTTCTGAGCATCAGTCCCAGCACGGGAGTTACGATGAAAAGGGGCGCGGATATCAATATCCATTTGATATAAGACAGGCAGCCCTCCCCCAGCTCCGCTCCGCCGAGCAGCCTTGTTATCGCGGGAGCGAAAAACAGCCCCATCAGCGACATTATGATTCCCGCGACGAGAGCAAAGCTCAAACAGCTCGAAAAAACGGCCTGAGCGCTTTTTTTATCCTCGGAACCAAAGTGTTTTGAAACTGCGGCCGCCCCTCCGGCGCCGATGGAAATGCTCAAAAGATTATAGAGCATATAGACGGGCATGATAAGACCCGTGACGGCAAGGCCGTATTCTCCGTATGCGTTGCCAACGATAAGCGCGTCCGCGGAAGTCTCAAGCGCCACGCCCAAAGATGAAAGCACGCTGCCTATGGTAAAAATGCGAAACGCCTTCTTTGCGAAGGCGCGCTTCTTTTCTTTGATCTGTTCCTTTTCAAAAAGCCGCCCTTTTTCTTCGCTCATAAAAGCTCCCTTATCCTCTCAAGCAGGACCTTGGGCTGCACCGGCTTATGCAGGATATTTTCAGCGGGGATGAAACGAAGCTCCTCCGCTTTTGAAGCGTCCTCAACGCCGGTAAGGAAAAGAACGGGAATGGTTTTTCGCTCTTCGTCCGACATTATTCGCCGGTATACCGCGAAGCCGTTCATTTCGGGCATATTAACGTCTAAAAGTATAAGGCTTGGTCTTTGATCCTTTAAATACGAAAGCGCCATCTCGCCCGATTTTGCGCAGGCTACGCGGTATTCGCCCTTGAGTATGCCCGCGGCATGGCGAAGGCATATGGGAGAATCGTCCACTATGAGCACGGTGTTTTCTTTCGTCTCCGGATTTTCATGCTTTTTTTCGTCCATCAAATAAGCTCCTTTATCGCGTCTGCACCTTGATAGTATTCATAATCCCTCGCAAGCTCCAGCGCCCGCTCCACGGCGGCGCGCTTTTCAGCGCTCATTTCGCTTTGAAGTATCTGCTCCAATATCTCCTCGCCCTCGCTGTCAAAGGCTTGAAGCTTGGAATATGCGTTTTCAAGCAGCGCGCGCATGGCGGCGTCGTCCGTTTTACGCGGCTTTTCTTTTTTCTCCTCCGTCTTGCGCTGTGAGAGATAACGGTTCATGGCGGCGAGCATCGCCTGCGTTTCCATCATCAGCCGCCCCAGATCCTCCCGAATATAATCGGATTCTCCATCCGCGCTTTTTTGCTCGTGCAGCGCCGCGTGCGCGGCAAGCGCGCTCGCGCCCACGCCCGCCGAGGTGCTCTTCAAGCTGTGAACGAGTATTTGATAATTAGCCATATCGTCCGCAAAGGCATAGGCTTCCATTTTTTCAAGATTCGGCCCCGTTGTGCGCACATATGCGGAAAGGAGGCCGTTGTAGTTTTCAAGGCTTCCGCCCGCGTAGAATACGCCGCTTGGCACATCCACGCCGTCTATATGTATTTCATCCAGATTGTGCCGCTCAACAAGCTTTGTGGTGTAGCTGACGAGCCCCGCGGGCAGATATTGCGCTATCATCCTTTCAAGCTTATCGGGGTCTATAGGCTTGGGGATATAATCCTTAAAGCCGGCCTTAACATAGCCCTCCCTCGCGCCGGTGAGCGCGTTGGCTGTGAGCGCCAATATCGGGATATCGCCGGCAAGCCCCCGCTCCTGCAATACCTTAAGCGTCTCTATGCCGTCCATTTCGGGCATCATGTGGTCAAGCAGCACCAGATCGTAGCGCGTTTTTTCCATCATGTCTATGCCATCCCTGCCGCAGCTCGCCGCGTCTATATTCAGCTCCGTGTCGCGCAGCAGCCCGCGCACCACCATGATGTTCATGTCGTTGTCGTCGATAACGAGCATTCTTGCATTCGGCGCTTTGAAGGATTCCACATGCTCCTTGTGCTTGCCCGAGGTCATGGTGTGCATCATCTGCGAAAACTCGCCTATCGGCTGGAAGCATTCAACGCGGTTGGGTATGACTATCGTGAATATCGAGCCTTCGCCGAATATGCTCTCGACCAATATATAGCCGCCCATTTTTTCAACGAGCTGCTTCGTTATGCTAAGCCCGAGACCCGTTCCCTCAATGGCGTGGTTGGCGGCCATGTCTATGCGCTCAAAGCTCTTGAAGAGCCGCGGCAGGTCTTCTTCTCTTATTCCTATGCCGGTGTCGGTCACGGTAAAGACCAGCTTTATTTTTCTCGCGTCGTCCGTACCCTGATATGAAGCCTTTAAGGTGAGCCCGCCCGTTCTTGTGTATTTAACGGCGTTGTTCACAACGTTCAAAAGCACCTGTCTCACCCTTGCCTCGTCGCCCACGAGCAGATACGGTATGTCGGGATCGACCTCTACCTTATACCAAAGCCCCTTGTTGTGCGCCTGCTGATACGTCATATTTATCACGTCGTTTATGGCGGCGCTTATCTCATAGCGGGCGTTGATAAATTCCAGCTTGCCCGCCTCTATCTTTGAAATGTCAAGAATATCGTTGATTATTGAAAGCAGCGCCCTGCCCGCGCGGTCTATATTGTGCGAATAATCTATCACGTTTTCATCGTCGCTCTCGCGCAGTATCATCTCGTTCATGCCGAGTATCGCGTTCATGGGGGTGCGTATCTCGTGGGACATATTGGTAAGGAAGGCGCTTTTAAAGTTGCTCGCGGCCTCCGCAAGCTCGCTCATGCGCTTGAGCTCGTGAGTATAGGCGTAATACTGCGTCATGTCTATCAGCCACACCATGCGCGCCTGCACCTTGTCGAACTCCTTCACCTCTTCAACGCGGGCGGAATATATATATTCTCCCGCGGATATCTCTCCCCCGCCGTCCTCGAGTATTTTCAGCAGCGTTGCGTTTGCCTGAACCTTGGCGTGGGTGCGCATCTGCGAAAATATCCTTTTGCCGAGGCTGTTGGCAAAAAGTATCTCCCCTTCAAGAGAAATAACTATAAGTCCCTCGCTGCCATAGTTTATTACATTGTCCGTCGCGGCCTGCACGGAATCGAAATATCCGTAATGCGTAACGGTCATCATAAAGCAGAGCATCGCCCCGAAAAGGCCGAAGCCAAGCAGCTCTATGTTGTCAAAAAGCCTCAGCGTGTGCGAAATGGTCGCGATAATAGGAAAGCTCAGCCCGATAAGGATGAACGCGACGCGCTTTTTGTCCACTCCCTGATATTTTTTATATTTCGCCGCGCACACGAAAATGAGCGATGAATTTGTCACCACATAGTATGCATACGGCACCCAGTATAAAGGCCCCGGCGTCATGCGGCACTGATAGAAATAACCGTTGTAGATCATTTCCATCTTTTCATACATTAAATTGTGATAGTCTATAGTGAAAAGAACAAGTATTATCAAAACGCTCATCGCGCAGCAGACCATATATACCCATTTGGGCACCTTGAAATGGCAGAATTCAGAGCAGAACCAAAGATCCGCCACGGTCATCGCGCACAGCCCGAAATATTCAAGCTTGCAGCACACCGCCAG
>CAYPAH010000049.1:0-13384 GCA_964408655.1 uncultured Oscillospiraceae bacterium
ATGTACAAGCGCGCGTAGCCATATGGCGCGATCCGTGGGCAACATATTATACAAGCGGATATCAAGTCGCGCAGGGATTAATGGCTATCGCCTCCGGAGGCTTATGGGGGCTTGGCCTTATGCAGGGCGCACCCAAGACTATTCCTGCTTATCATACCGACTATATCTTTGCTGTGATATGCGAGGAATTCGGAGTTGTGTTCGGAATAGCTTTGATCGCCTTTTATTTGGTATTTATTATTCGCGGCGCATTGATAGCCCTTAACGCCACCTCCCGTTATATGATGCTTGTCGCCTTCGGCTGCACGACGCTTATCACGCTTCAAAGCTTTATTATTATCGGCGGAGTGATAAAGCTAATTCCGCTTACGGGAATAACTCTGCCCTTTGTAAGTTATGGCGGAAGTTCGATGATCGCCTGCATGGCCATTGTCGGCATTCTTGAGGGCATCGCAATACAAAGCGGCAAACAGCTTGAAGAGCAGATGGAGGAAACATCCGTATGAAAACGAGGCATAATATAAAAATAATGCTTATTCTCTTCTGCGCAATGTTTGTGATGCTCTGTGCCTATCTTCTTTATATATTGGGGGCTTATGGCACCCGATGGATAGCCAGCCCTTATAACACACATATAAATAAAGTGAAAAGCATGGTGAAAGCGGGAGAGATACTTGATAGAAACGGCAACGTGCTCGCCTATACTGATGACGATGGCGAAAGGCAATACGCCGATGAAAAAGCCATGCGCCGTTCATTATGCCACGTTGTGGGAGATTCCTATGGCCAAACCTTAGGCGCGGAAGCGACATTTTCAAAATATACGCTTGGATTCGATCATTCGCTTTTGGAAACCTTTAAACAATATCTTAAAGGAAACGCCATGGATGGATCGGATGTTTCCCTGACTGTGGATTCCGAGCTTGCGATGTATGCTTATGACTTGATGGATGATTACTGGGGAAGCATCGTCATAATGAATTATAAAACGGGAGAAATACTGTCTTCGGTCAGTCAGCCGACGTTTGATCCTGAGAAGATGAAAGAGTATATGTCCGGAGATGAAACGCTTGCGGGAAGCGCCATGGTGAACCGTGCCGGGATGGGCAGATATACTCCCGGTTCAACATTCAAAATAGTCACTTTGGTCGCGGCGCTGCGCTATGTGAACGGAGTTGAAGACATGACCTTTCAATGCGAAGGTCCGTTGGCCTTTGATGAAGATAGCGGCGATTATCTTCCGGACATACATTTATCCGCCGACTATGATAAAAGCGAAGTAATAAAAAAAGCCTATGACCGAAAGTCTGACTATGCCGAGGACACCGGCGCCGAGCCTTCTTTGCAGGGAAGCTATAATGTTGTTCGCGACTATCAAAACGAATATCACGGAGACATATCCCTTGAGGACGCCTTTGCCGATTCCTGTAACACAAGCTTTGCAAGACTTGCGATGCTCGTCGGACCCCGACGTATGGAAAGAACCGCAAAAGAGCTTTGTATAGGCGAAGAATTTCAGTTTGATGATACGCTTGTTTATAAAAGCGGATATACCTCGGGCAACACAGATCTTTCTTTATCATGGTCGGGCATCGGCCAATATAAGGATCTGATGACGCCCATGCAGATGTGTATGCTTGCGGGAGCTATCGCTAACAACGGCGCAATGATGGAGCCAAAGCTTCTGCTGAAAGTCACCGCGCCTAGCGGAACCGTCAGCAAGACTTTGCAAAGCAGCGCATATAAAACGATACTTTCAAAAAGCGAAGCGGAAAAGCTCCAAGATTTTATGCGAAGCGTTGTGGAAAATGGAACTGGTAAAAGAGCCGCAGTCTCTGGCTTTGACGTTTGCGGAAAAACCGGCACAGCCGAGATATCATCGGATAAAAACGTAGATACTCATGCATGGTTCGTTGGTTTTATGCTTGAAGACGAGCATCCGCTTGCCATATGCGTAGTGCTCGAGCAGGCCGGCGGAGGCGGCAGCGTAGCCGCTCCCATAGCCGGAAAGCTGCTTAAAAAAGCCGTTGATCTGGGTTATTGATCGTAATATGCCAGAAGCAGATCGACCATCATTCCATAGCTCTTTACGCCGTCGCTTTGCTGGTTGTGTTTAAGATAATTATCATTTAGTTTATCGATGCTCTCTTCTACCTTACCCTCATATTTATCCCAATAAGCATTGTATGCGCTGAGATCGCGAAGCATAGCGTCTGAATATGTGGCGCGCAGCAGAGTGAAGGCCATGCTGTCGGCGTCGTTAAGCTGGTTTCCAGCATGGATAAGCGCCAGCATTATTCCGGAATATCTTATAGAGGGGTCGTCGGAATGCAAACAAGCCAGATAGCCGACAAAGTTAGCCTCATCCTCTTTTGCGGTTCCGAGATAATGCGCCATTTCATGCGCGCCTGATGATAAAAGCAGCAGGGGAGGCTGATGTATGTTCACATTGGCCTCGGCAGTGAAGGGAATGTATATTCCGCATATGCCGGCATAGGACATAGCCTCTGATGCGTATACCGTTTTAGGAGGATAAGTCTTCGCGGAGAAGATGGGGTAGGCTTGTCCAAGCCTTGAATAAGCATCAGTCAGCATAGAAAAACATGTCGGAATATCGTATTTCAACTTAAATACTCCGGTTTCATCCTCTTCAAGCCCGTTTCTAAGCATTTTCGCCTCTTGACTCAAACGAAGACAAAGCGTTTCCAACTGCTCTGTAGAATGCTCTTCTATCTTCAAATTCATTCTTTCTGAAAGATCGGTTCGTGAATAGTTGAAGCCCCATAACCAATACATTAGGTTTATCGCGACGCCGACGCATATGCAAAGTGATAAAATAAAGCTGACCAGCCTTACCAGACGCTGGCGGCGCTGTAAAATGAGTGTTAAGAGCAAAATTACCATGCCAACAGCGAAAGCAATGAGTATATATACTATCAATTCGGCTATCGAGCCGGGAAGCGCGGCGCTGAGACCTCCCAGCGCTCCGCTTATTTTAGGATAGAGCTTTTGTGAATATTGCGTCTCGATAAAGCCGGGATATTTCGCTGATAAGCTCGGAAGAAGCAGACCGATGGGAATAAGGAGCAGCCATGGCAGTTTCCATACCTGTCTTTTCCAAAGTTCTTTTGTAACCGATGAATTTGAGCGTCTGCCGTCCATCGCTGCCTCTCCTTTAGTTCGTTATAGCTATGCTATTATAACACAAGGATGATGCGCCTATTGTGAAAGAATTGTTTACATATTTAGAAGGGATCATATATGTCAAATAAACGGTTGATCCATTCTTCCGGCGGCGCTTCTATAACGCAACCGGCCTCGGTTCCTTCGGGAAACATATAAAGCGTAAGAGATTCGCGCACACGGTTTTGTTGAAGCTGCGCATAAAAAAGCGCATAGGGCTGATAACCCTTTTTAAAGCAAAGCACAGTTGTCTGGCCAAAGTTTTGCTTCGCCATTTCTTCAAAAGCCTGATTCTTCTTTACCGGCACATTATAAAACGCAGCTTTTCCCTGTTCATCCGTTTCAGCCTGCATTCCGCATTCTGGAAGTATGACGATAGCGTTTTCCAAGGGACGCAGAGAATATGCGTCCGCCGCATAAACGCTGATGTGTCCATAACTGCGTTTTCCCAAAACAAAGAGCACGATCAGCGTTATTATCAGAACTGCAAGTGAAGCGAATAGGAAAAGCATATCTTTTCGCAGGACTTTATTTTTCATATTTCGGCCATCTTTCTAACTTTATTTATCATAAAATATGCGAGAAATCCGTTTATATTTGTGCTATACTCTACAAAGTGATATTTTGTTCAAGGAGGCTATTATGCAAAAGTATCAGGATTCGGAATGGAAGCAGAGTATGTGTCTGCGCATTGATTACAATAATATGATGAAGGAATTCGTCGGCGAGCACGGATTGACCGCCTCTGATTTTTCAGAATATGCTGACAGATTCGCTCTTGCCGCTGAAAATATGGTTCAAAAGCGCGGTCAGATGAAATGGCGCGAGCTTCCCCATAATCAGGATGCTATAGTTGAAGATCTGCTGAATGCGGCAGATTATGTCCGTTCTAATTTCGACACCTTTGTGGTGCTCGGCATAGGCGGCAGCGCGCTTGGCCCCATCGCTGTGCAGCAGGCATTATCACATCTTCGCTATAACGATCTTCCCGCGGAAAAAAGAAACGGCCCCAAGCTTTATGTCGAGGATAATGTTGACCCCGAGCGCATGGCTTCGCTCCTTGAGATCATCGATATCAAGCGCACATGCTTTAACGTCATCACAAAATCAGGCAGCACCTCTGAGACCATGGCTCAACTGCTGCTTATCACTTCGCTTCTTCGCAAGGAGCTTGGCGAGAACTGGACGAAGCATGTCATCGCTACCACCGATGAAGCAAAAGGAAATCTGATAAAGATAGTAAAGGCAAACTCTCTTTGTTCTTTCTATGTGCCCGACGGTGTCGGGGGACGATTCAGCGAATTATGTCCGGTCGGCCTTTTGGCGGCGGCAGTTTGCGGCATAGATATCAAGGGCTTGCTCTGCGGAGCCGCATATATGGATAAGCTTTGCGAAGAAAAAGACGTTCGCAAAAACCCTGCATATATGCTTGCCGCCCTTGAAGTTATCGCCATGGAAAAAATGGGCTGTAATATCGGAGTAATGATGCCATATGCCGACTCTCTCAAATTTATTGCCGACTGGTATGCGCAGCTTTGGGCTGAGTCTCTTGGTAAGAATGTAGATAATCAGGGCAAAACCGTGCATGTTGGGCAAACTCCGGTCAAAGTTCTCGGCGTTACCGATCAGCACTCTCAGGTGCAGCTTTATACCGAAGGCCCCTTTGACAAGGTGATAACCCTGTTGGGAGTTGAGCGTTATCGCAGCGAGATGCAAATACCTCATGCCTTTGATGAGATACCAGACGTTGCTTTCCTCAGCGGTCATTCCTTCAATGAGCTGATTCAAACAGAAAGATTTGCTACGGAATATGCGCTTACCAAGAGCGGACATATGAACAAGACCATTTTGCTTCCGGAAGTAAACGCTTTCACTATAGGCGAGCTGCTTTTCATGTTTGAGATACAGACCGCTTTTGCGGGCGAACTTTTAAACATCAACACCTTCAATCAGCCCGGTGTTGAAGAGGGTAAAAACGCAACATATGCTTTGCTTGGCAAGACCGGCTATGACGAAAAAAAGCGCGAGCTGGATGCGGCGCCCAAGAAAAAGGAAAGCTACACCGTATAATTTATGAAAGGGAATAGCGAAATGCCCCTTCGAAGAATCGCTTTGCTTTGCGCCTTGCTTTTGCTTTTAAGCGCCTGTTCGCCTAAGACGGAAACGCTTCAAAGCGAGAACGCAAACGAGCCGGAAGTTCAAAGCTCTTCCGTTTCTGCTGATAATACTGCGGCGCCCGCAATGCACAAGCAAGCGCCGCAGCTTATTGGCTTTGTGATAAACGACGACGCTTCTGTTGAAAGCTCTCTTTTGATGCACGGCTTTTTACACATGGCCGAAAACATAGGCTATCCTGCCAAGCTCTACCGTGCAAACGCAGGAGATAAAGCAATGAGCGCGGTTGAGTCTGCCATAGCGGATGAATGCAAGGGCCTATTGATACAAAACAAAAACGGCGCGAATGATGAAGCTGTTAAAAAAGCTATAGAAGCCGGGATAAAAGTTGTAGTTCCATATGATAAATGCTCTGTAGAAGGGATAGGCGCTAACGTGACCGTTGACGATAGCGAATATGTTGAGGAGATAACCCGCAGCATCGCCAGCCGCATGACGGAACGAAGCTTAAAATCCGGGCGTATTCTTATTTATTATCAGAACGCTCAGGAAGCTCCGGTTCAGGCGTTTTACAATGCAGTCTCAACATATTATCCTCAATACGGAACTGTTGAGTTTATCAAAAGCGCAACAGAGGACGAGGCGGCCATAGCGGAATTATCTGACTATCTTCTCTTTAACCGCGATATAAAAGGGATGTATGTTGCCGAGCCTTCTCTTGCCGCTATAGCCGTAAAGGCCAGAAACGACGCTCAGTCACGCTTTAAAAAAGATGGCGCGCCTTCGCCGTCCCCAAGCCTTAGGCCAAGTACAAGTCCGGGACAAACGCCTGCGCCTACCGTCGCGCCGGGACTGCTCACGCAGATATCCATCACTGTTTTTGCCTGCGGACAAAGTCAAGAGAATTATTTCCTCTTGCAAAGCAGCGATGTATACGGCTTGTGCATAGAACCATATTACGACGTTGCCGCTCAAGCGACCATGACGCTGGATCAGCTTTTATCCGGCGATCTTGTTTCAAAGGAATCGCGCGTGAACAGGCCGATAGTAACTGCGAACAGTATTGAAAAGTATATGCTGATATTTAATCAGGCGCAGGAGCTATTCGCTTTGCCGCCGCAATAAATCAAAAATGTTTGATGCAAAGCTATTAAAAAGAATAGATTGGTTCACCATATTTTTAGTGCTGCTGCTGATAGGCTTCGGCTTGGTCAGCATTGCCAGCATTATGTCCGACCCTTTTGACGGAACCGAGAAAACCGTCAGCGAGTTTTATTCAAGGCTGAATCTTCAATATGTAAAAAAACAGATCGTTAATTTTATGGTCAGCGTCGCGGCCTTTTTGGTCTTTATCGTAGTTGACTATCAGTTCTTCAAGCGCCCTATCCGCTTTGTATATCTCGGCAGCATCGCGATACTGAGCGTATTGCTCGTTGTTGCAAGCTCAACGCGAGGCATTCAGGGCTGGCTTGTGATAGAACAGTTCGATAGGGCGATACAGCCTGCGGAGCTTAGCAAAATATGTATTATTATCGCACTGGCGAAGGTGGTTTCTGAGGATATGGACGCTCACGGCCGTTTATCCTCTTTCACGGTGATAATCAAAGCAGTGGCGCTTTGCGTTATCCCTACCGTATTGGTCATGCTACAGCCCGACTTTGGCACGGCCTTCGTTTATGTTTGCATAATGGTGTTCATTTTCTTTGCGGGAAGGATAAGCTGGGTATACATCATGGCGGCGCTCGGCATGGTCGTCGCCGGCGCGCCGCTTGCTTACTATTTTGTTTTGAGTCCCGAACAGAAAAAGCGCATTGATGTATTTCTGGATCCCTCAATGGATACTCAGGATTCGGGATATAATGTTTCGCAGTCAAAAATTGCGATTGGCTCGGGGCAGATGCTCGGAAAGGGATATTTTTCCTCGGGAACGCTTGCGCAGCTTCGTTTCGTGCCTGAAAGACATACCGACTTTATCTTTGCGGGCATAGTAGAAGGGCTTGGTTTCGTTGGAGGCGCTTTCGTCATTGTCACTTTTTTCGTATTGATCTTCCGCTGGCTTTGGATAGCCTCTCATGCGAGGGATAACTTCGGAAGTCTCATAGTTATTGGCGTTTCTGGAATGCTGGTGACGCATGTTTTTGAAAATATCGGTATGAATATCGGTCTTATGCCCGTTACGGGAATACCACTTCCTTTTATCAGCTATGGGGGTTCGAACCTGCTTACAAATATGATCGCCGTTGGGCTTGTTGAAAACGTTTGGATGCGACGGCCACAAAAAAGGTGATATAAGCAGCAGTTTTTTACATATATATCGGTAAGGAGCCAATCCTTGCCGATTTCTTTTTTGAGAGGAGCAGCCGCAAGTGAAGCAGCAGCAAACGATACGATTTCAAACCGCAAAACCCAAGGATTCAATATTTCGAAAAAGCAGAGATCATGTTGCGTATTCGATACGCTCTTATTCAAATAGAAAGGACACTTATTCAAAGCGTGATTCGGTGGACGCCGCAAGTATGCTCTTAAAGCTAGGGATATGCATAGCCGCGTGTATGCTGGTTCTTTTGATAAACAGCCGCCAGACTGCCGATATGTATGCTTTGGCGAATAATGAAACGCCGCAGCCCACCCCCGAAGAATTGCCGGGGCAGCTCCGTTTTGTTGAACTGCCAGGATTGCTCTCCGTGTTCGCTCCCGATAGCAAGCCTGAACTTCCGATAAGCTGCAAAAGCTATGAATTTCAAAATAAGAACACGATTCTTTGCCTGTCCGCCGATGAAGACCAAAGCGTTTTCTCGCTTGATGCCTGCACTGTTGACGAGCTAGGCAAAAGCAGCGAGTTCGGCGGTTTTGTCAGGCTAAAATCAGAAGATACGGAATGGATAGTGTCGGGCATTTCTGATATAAGCGTTGAAAAAGGACAAAGTCTTTCCGCCCGTGATACGCTTGGCAAAGTTAAAAACGGAGAAAAACTATATTTACAGGTGAATATTTCCGGCGAAGCTATAGATCTAAAATCGTATTTTTCTCTAAGCGAATCATTATGAGGCTCGTTCAAATAGGCGGCGCCGAGATCAAATGCAGTCCTTTTGTGTTGTTTGCCGTTTTCATTTGGATAATATGCGGAGCATGGAAAAGCGTCTTTATATTTTTTCTTGCTCTTGTGCTGCATGAAGCGGCGCACACATATGCGGCAAACGGTCTTAGCTATAAGCTTTGCTCAATAACGCTGCATCCGTTTGGATTTTCCGCGCAGCTTATGGGAAAAATGTCGATTTGTGATGAACTTTGTATAGCTTCGGCGGGTCCGTTATGCAGCCTGCTGATAGGCGTATGCTGCATCTCTATTGACAGCTTTGGTTTTTCTACGGATTTTTTACGCGCGTTTGGTTCCGCAAGCCTTTCTGTCGGAGCGATCAATTTGCTGCCGGCCTTTCCGCTTGACGGCGGGAGGGTGCTTCGCGCATGTTTGTTTAAATATAGCTCTGCGCCGGAAGCCTTATATGTTTTTATCGGTCTTTTGTTTTCACTTGTTTTTTTTGCATTCGCTTTGTTTTGCGTAAAGGACAATCCAAGCCTAATATTTATCGGCTTTTTTTTGCTGCTTTCTTCTATCATGGAATTATTATCAGGCAAGAAAAGTAATGTTACCGATATGCTTGAGCATAGCGCCAGAATAAGGGGAGGCTATTCTCTCAAAGTAAAGCATATAGCCGTTGACGGGGAAATGCCGATAGGGGAGGCGTATTCGTTGGCTTCCGGCAAATACTATACGATATGGCATATAGTCGACGCAAAAATGTGTTCTATGGGAGCGATTGACGAGGGCGAGCTTTTGCGCGCCATATCACGCTTTGATTCTAAAACGCCTATATCGTCTTTTATTGACCGCATTGGCTGAACGTGCTAAACTTATATGCAATGCGCGAGAGCGCTTTGATTTTTGCCTGAAAGACGAGGAAAGGTTTTTGAAGTTATCCGAGCTTGATAAGATACTTATTACAGTGGAAAAACCCGCGCGCTATACAGGCGGCGAGGTCAATAGCATAATAAAAGAGGATGCTTTTGTAAAAGTCGCGCTTTGTTTCCCCGATGTATATGAAATAGGCATGTCCCATCTTGGCTCGCGTATTTTATATAACGTTATAAATCAATGCGAAGATACTCTTTGCGAGCGCGCATATGCTCCGTGGCCGGATATGGAAAAGGCGATGCGCGAGCATGATATCCCCACATTTACTTTAGAGAGCAAAAGATCGCTGAAGGATTTTGATATAGTAGCCTTTTCGTTGCTTTACGAGATGTGTTATACCAATATTTTCACTATGCTCGAGCTTGCGAATATTCCTTTTTATGCAAAAGAGAGGGGTGAGGATTCGCCCATTGTCGTTTGCGGCGGCCCCTGCACCTGCAATCCGGAACCGATAGCGCCTTTTATGGACGCCGTATTTATTGGCGACGGAGAAGAAATGAATGCGGAATTTATCGAAGTATTCAGAAAATGCAAAAAAACCGGACTAAGCAAAAAGGAAACGCTGCTTGAAATATCTAAAATCGAGGGCGTATATATACCGGCATTCTACGAGCCGGAATATAATGACGACGGATCATTCAAACGTATAGTAAAAACCGAGGCGGCAGCGCCCGAGCGGGTGATGCGCAGAGTGGTGAAGGATCTTGACGCCGCCGAATATGTCGGCAACCCCATCGTGCCATATCTCTCCATTGTGCATGACAGAATTTCCGTTGAGCTTTTTAGAGGCTGCACACGCGGATGCAGATTTTGCCAGGCCGGGTTTATTTATCGTCCCGTTAGGGAAAGAAAATGCGATACGCTTCTTGAACAGGCAAAATCTCTTGTTTCATGCACCGGATATGACGAAATATCGCTCTTATCTCTCAGTTCCGGCGATTATTCGGATATACATAAGCTTGTCCCTCAAATTCTGGACACCTTTTCACCTCAGCATGTTTCCGTCTCGCTGCCTTCGCTTCGCATCGACTCTCTTTTGAAAGAGGATTTGGAGCGTATGCAGTCCGTTAGAAAAGCGGGACTTACTCTTGCGCCCGAAGCCGGCACGCAAAGGCTGCGCGACGTTATAAACAAAGGTGTTACCGAGGATGATCTGTTAAGGAGCGTACAGGATGCTTTTGAGTCAGGTTGGAGCGGCGTAAAGCTTTATTTTATGATTGGACTGCCTACGGAAACGGACGAGGATCTCCTTGGCATAGCGGATCTTGCAAAAAAGGTCGCGCAGGTGTTTTATGCTCTTCCCAAGGAAAAACGCGGCAAAGGTCTGAGACTTAGCGTCAGCGCTTCCTCATTCGTCCCTAAACCGTGGACGCCTTTTCAGTGGGAGGCTCAAAACACCAAAGAAGAGCTTATTCGCAAGCAGCAGCTTCTTCGAAACGCTTTTAGAGGAATACGCGGCGCAGAGTTTTCATATCACGCGCCGGATCTTAGCGCGCTTGAGGCTGTGGTGGCAAGGGGCGACCGCCGCCTGGCCGCTGTTATGCTCAACGCTTATGAAAACGGCGCAAGGTTTGACTCATGGGACGAGCATTTCAGACTTTCCATATGGGAAAATGCTTTCGCCGAATGCGGTGTAGATCCCGCATATTATGCAAACCGCGAGCGCAGCACGGATGAAGCGCTGCCATGGGATCATCTTGATATGCTCGTAACTAAGGATTATCTGAAAGCCGAACGAGAAAAGGCTTATAACGGTACGACTACAAAAGACTGCCGCAATGGCTGCAACGGCTGCTTTGGAGGGAAATATGCGGATTATTGCAAGATTTAACAAAGGCGAATCCGTAAGATTCGTTTCGCATCTTGATATTCAGCGCCTCTTTCAGCGCGCATTTCGCCGCGCGGGAATTCCTCTTGCTTATTCTCAAGGTTTTAATCCGCACCCCTTGCTTTCTTTTGCGACGGCTCTTTCTGTTGGCTACACCAGTGACGGGGAATGGCTGGATATAAAGCTTGCCGAGCCGCTTTCGGCGGAAGACTTCATCACGGCCGTTAATTCGGCTCTGCCGGAGGGCTTTCGCATCCTTGAGGCTGTTGAGGCGGATGATACGTTTCCTTCTCTGAGCGCCGTTATGGTCGCCGCAGAGTATGAGCTTAGACTTGACAGCGCTCCCGAAAATGCGGAAGCATCTGGTGCGCAAAAAAACCAAAGCCGGAATTCGCACCGTGGATATCCGTCCGCTTTTATATGACGCAAAATATAAGGATGATCGTCTATATATTCTCGGCTGCCTTGATGCGCAGGGGAGTTTAAATGTCGATTTATTCTTACATGCGCTGATCCCCGAAATAAAAGACGGCTCATTCAGCGTAAACAGGCGCTGCATCTATTCGTCCGATGGCACTCTTATGCCTAAAAAACCTGAGCTACTTAATTAAAAGGAATACAAGATCGCACATGCATAAGGAAATTATCGTAGACATAAATCCATATCAAACCAGAGTCGTTCTTATGGAAGAAGACGCTCCCAGCGAAGTCTTGATCGAGCGCCGCGGCAGAGAACGTCTCGTAGGCAATATTTATATCGGAAAAGTGCAAAACGTTCTGCCCGGAATGCAGGCGGCTTTCGTCGACATAGGGTTGGAACGCAACGCCTTTTTATATGCCGGAGATATTCAGATCGACAAATCTGATTTTTCATTCAACAACGGTGAAAGCGAAGTAAAGCTTCCGCCTGTTCCTAATATTAAAGATATGGTCAAAAGCGGGCAGGAGATAATTGTGCAGGTGGTAAAAGAACCTGTCGGCACAAAGGGCGCGCGGATAACCACGCATATAACCCTGCCGGGACGTTCGCTGGTGCTTATGCCAACGGTGGATTATATCGGCGTATCGAGAAGAATAGAAGACGAGCGTGAAAGAGCGCGCCTGAAAACCGAGATAGAGGCGATAAAGCCCGAAGGGGTGGGCGTTATTGTTCGCACCGCTGCTGTGGGCAAGACCCGCGATGAATTTGAAGCCGATATAAAATTTCTGATACGCCTTTGGGAGCGTATAGTTCAAAAGGCCAGGCTTCTTACACCGCCGCATCTTATTCACGGCGAGGAGCCGCTTATTTTTCGCGCCATTCGCGACATGTTCACGCCGGACGTTGACCGTCTTGTGATAAACGACAAAGAGTTTTATGAAAAAGCTCAAATGGTAGCGGGTATTATTTCACCGGCCTTGCGCGGCAAGGTACAGCTTTATGAGGATGTTCCCGATATGTTCGACATACTCGGCCTTGATGCTGCTATAGACAAGGCTCTTTCTCACAAGGTCTGGATGAAGAACGGCGGATATATCATAATCGACCAGACCGAAGCGCTGACGACTATCGATGTAAACACGGGAAAATATGTTGGCAACAACGACAATCTGCAAGAAACCATCACGCAGACGAACTGCGAAGCCGCGGCTGAAATCGCCCGTCAGCTTCGTCTTCGCGATATCAGCGGAATAATCATAATAGACTTTATCGACATGGATGAAATCAGCGATAAAGAGCGTGTTTTAGAGACCTTGCAGAATGAATTGAAAAAAGATAGAACAAAATCCAATGTGCTTGGGATAACACAGCTTGGCCTTGTTGAAATGACGCGCAAAAAAACGCGCCAGTGTATTTCAAACACGTTGCAATCACCCTGTCCGTATTGTGGCGGCACAGGCAAGGTTCTCTCTGTTGAAAGCGTAATGCTCAAAGTACGCCGCAAGCTTCGCAATTGCTTCGCGCATGAAAGCTGCGACAATTATCTTGTTCGCATAAATCCAAGCGTTGCTGAGGCTATTTCCGGCATTCTTGCCGAAACTCCCGACGTGCTGCTATCCGACGATAAAAAAACACTTTGGATAGAGCCCGTGCCCGATATGCATTTGCAGGAATTCGAGATAAAAGCGATATCCTCAGAGAAGGAATTGCAAAACGCCCGCAGAAGCGCAAAAATGTACCGTTAGAGCGTTTTTTAGCACTAGACAAATTACATTCAGATGTGCTATAATTCAAAACTGTCAGCGTAGTAAGCCAATGTAGCTCAGTTGGTAGAGCAGCGCATTCGTAATGCGCAGGTCTGGGG
>CAYPAH010000050.1:0-13074 GCA_964408655.1 uncultured Oscillospiraceae bacterium
TCATGCCCTGACCAAACAGAAGATCGCAGGCATAGATCACTACCGACATAAACGCTATGAAAGCCAAAACGGCGAGAACATAGTGCACAAGATCCTTCTTTGAGGGCCAGCTAAGCTTTTTGACTTCGCCCCAAACCTCGCGGAAAAACTGTTTGATGCGGCCTTTTTTCTTTTCCTTCTTGGGCTTTGCTGCTACTGCGTTATCCATATTTGTTCCCCTTTACTTGGCTTCTTTGTGCACGGTGTGCTTGCGGCAGAAGGGACAATACTTGCTGAACTCGATACGATCGGGGTCGTTCTTCTTGTTCTTGAAAGTATTGTAGTTTCTCTGTTTGCACTCGGTGCAGGCCAGTGTGATCTTCACGCGCATGATAATTTCCTCCTAGTGGTATCCTAAAGGGAGAATCCCCTTTTGCGTACCTAAATAAACCCCCCAATCGGGGGTTGCTCTAATAATCTACCACAGCCGAAGGTCTCTGTCAACGAAAAAAATCCCTGTTTTCTTATATATCCGCTGAATTTCACGGCCTTGTGTCCAAGCCCTTTCTTCTATATCTATATATAGTGGTCATAGCCTTTAAAGAGGGGATTGGAAAATGTTCACAATTTATACATTGACAATGCTGTACTAAGTGATATAGTACAGTTCATACATCGTAAGATGAGTCCATCGGAAAGGAAGGAAAACTAATGATCGTTATCGATTATAAAAGCAGGATGCCCATTTATGAGCAGCTTGTAGAAAGGATCCGCACGCTGGCGCTTGAAGGCTTTTACGCGCCCGGGGCTAAGCTTCCTTCGGTAAGACAGCTTTCGGCTGAGATCGGGATAAACCCGAACACCGTGCAGCGAGCCTATAACACGCTCGTACAACAGGGCGTGGCTGAAACGGCCGCCGGCAAAGGGATATTCATAAGCGCGGACATAAACGGACTGCTGAACGAAAATAAAAAGGAACTGTTCAGGCGGCTCAGCGTTGACGTATGCGCGCTGAAAGCGGCGGGCGTTTCAAAGGGGGAAATGCTCACTCACGCGGAAAAGTCCTATGATGGGGAGGGAACGGAACAATGATAGAGATCAAAGAAATAAAAAAGAGCTTCGGTGACATATGCGCCGTGAACGAGGTGTCCTTCACCATACCCGAGGGCTGCATTTTCGGCCTTGTGGGAACGAACGGCGCGGGCAAATCCTCGCTGCTTCGCATGATGGCGGGCATATATACGCCGGACGCGGGACACGCGCTGATCGACGGCGAGGATGTTTTTGAAAATATCGCGGTAAAGAGAAACGTATTTTATGTTTCGGACGACGTATACTTTTTCCGCAATGCCTGCATGGATGAGATGTGCTCGTATTATAAATGCATTTATCCTCAATTTTCCGATGAGATATACAAAAATCACACGAAAGCCTTCGATCTTGACAGCAAGAGAAGGATCGGCACATTCTCAAAGGGCATGACGCGGCAGGCGATGATGATATTCGCCTTTGCCTCAAAAGCAAGATATCTTTTGCTCGACGAGACCTTCGACGGACTTGATCCCGTGATGCGTCTTGCGATAAAGCGCCTTTTGGCGGCGGGCGTGAGCGATTATAACGCGACCCCCGTGATAGCCTCGCATTCTCTGCGCGAGCTTGAGGACATATGCGACCGCGTAGGACTTTTGCATAAGGGCGGCATGGTGCTCGACATGGATATGGAGCGCATAGAGACCGATATGCATAAGCTGCAATGCGCCTTTGCGGAGGAACCGCAGCGCGAATGGTTCGAAGAGCTTTCGCTTCTCTCGTTTGAACGGCGCGGACGTCTTTGCACGCTTGTTGCCGAGGGCGATCCCGAATCGATACTCGTCGCCGTCAACGCGCACAACCCCCAGTTTGCGGAGATCATCCCGCTGACGCTGGAAGAACTGTTTGTATCCAAGATGGAGGGAATAGGTTATGAAATCAAAGACATCCTTGATTAACGGCAAGCTGTATGTCGATAGCATGAAGAGGAACTGGTGGTTCGGCTTCGTGGTGTTCCTCGCCTACCTTTTTTCGGTGACTGTAAGCGTTACCTTTTTGGCGCGCGATTATGCCGAGATGAAGATACCCGATCAGCTTCAAGGCCTGCTTACCGGTTATTTCACGATGAAGTCTCAGTATATCATTTCCGACGCCATTATCGCCATGATATTTGGCGTGGCGGCCGGAATAGTGTATTTCAGCTATCTTCACAACAAGCGGCAGGTGGACTTTTTCCACGGACAGCCGGTGAGGCGTGAAACGCTTTTGTGCACCCGCTTTGCCTCCGGACTGACGCTTTTTGCGGCGGGATATCTGATAAACCTGCTTATCGCCTATGTCGTGCTGCTCGCCTACGGCGCGTCCGCGGCGGCAATAGGCGGCTTGTTCGCAAAGCTGCTGCTCGTGGTGCTGCTTTTTGCCATGCTCTTTGCCTTCAGCGCCTTGAGCGCGGTGCTCACGGGCAACACCTTCGCCCATTTTCAGGCGGGCTTTATGATATGCTTCGCGCCCTTCCTGCTTATGAGCTGCCTGCTGTGGTTCGCGAACACCTACTTAAAGAGCTTCAGCCTGATCTCAGAGAACAGCCTTTATTACGGCTCTGCTCCGATGTATATGATAAAAGCCGTCGCCGGGAACGAGATGGGGATAGGCTCTGTTATCTGCTGCATTCTGATAACGGGTCTTGCGCTTGCCCTTGCGCTGCTGCTCTATCAAAAGCGCCCTTCGGAATCTGCGGGAGCAATGTTCGCGTTTCCCGTTGCGGAGCCGATATACAGAGCGATCCTCACCGTTTGCTGCGGTTCGCTTATGGGCAGCATATTCTATGACGCCTCGTCGCGTTCCCTGGTCTTCACCATACTCGGCGCGCTGCTTGGCATGTTCCTCGCCCATATTTTCTCTCAGGTGCAGTTTAAACGAACGGTGAACGGCATGTTCACGGCGTGGAAGCCTTATGCTATAACCGCTGTTGCGTTCTTCGCGGTGATGGCGGCCTTTATTGTGGATATTGCCGGCTATGACGCTTATCTGCCGATGAAGGACGAGGTAAAAAGCGTCGCCGTCGCTATGAGCGGATATAACAGCGATATCACTATCAAGACGCCCGAGGGCGAAATGAAAAGCGTGAGGGCGCTCGATCATGTCGTGTTTGAGGATGAGGAGATAAAGGACACCATGATCGCAATGGCGGGGACGGGCATAGTGAGCAATGCCTCTTTTGACGAGCGGGAGCAGGATTATTTCAGGATATCCACGAACTACACCATCCGCTATACTCTTACGAACGGAAAACAGGTGCAGCGCTCTTATAATAACGTGCCTATGAAGGACGTGGCCGAAGAGCTGAAAATGCTTTCCACCTCGCCGGAATACATACAGAAGCAGCAGTTCTTCTTCCTTGACGATGAGGATTGCGTATATCTGAGCGTTTATACGCAGGGCGACGGCGATTATCACTCGGCCGCCAACAGAACGGAAAAGCTTGCTTTCCTTACAGCTCTGCGCGAGGATATGAAAGAGCACGGAACTC
This sequence comes from uncultured Oscillospiraceae bacterium, assembly GCA_964408655.1. Lineage (GTDB taxonomy): Bacteria > Bacillota > Clostridia > Christensenellales > CAG-138 > JAQVRG01. The sequence goes on from CAYPAH010000050.1 coordinate 3,539, forward strand.
CCGCGGACGAAGCTCCCGTTGCATGGGCGGACGTCAACTACGCCACGGGCAGATATAATGTAAGCGATAATCTCTATATCTATAAGAGCTATGCGAGATGTCTTGCCATACTTGACGAATGGCAGGTCTCCACCGAGCTTATAAGCCCCGCGACGGCCGCGAAATTTGTTCGCGCCGAGGTGATAAGCTATGGCGACGAAGAGGAGAACGTGGTATATACCACCGATGATCCGGGCAACATCAAGGCCATCGTCGAGAGCGGAGCGCTTTTGAACAACTATCCGCCGATGACCCTGCGTTCGCCTCTCCATGTAAGATTCTACACTGCCGAGGATATCGAAAAGCAGAAGCAGTACGCCGAAATGGAAAATAACGACGAAATGCAAGGCATGAAAAAGGAATATTACGGCGGCAACTACGCGAGCTATGAATATCAGGTGCTCATGGGAGGACTCGTAAACTATGGAGGAGAAGCCTAAAAGCTTCGACTGCCGGCAAAGGTCATTCGGCCTTTGCCGGTTTTTCCGATTTGCGAGTGCTCACTCTTGAAAGTCAACAGTCTCGCTTTTTGACGATCCCCAAAGAGCGTTGGCGCAATAATAAAAGGAGCCGGAAGGCTCCTTTTTTGTGCTTCTGTGTGCTTTTATTCTTCAAGGGCTGTTAGCGCCTCGCTTTTATAAACGCCGCCATCCTCCATAAAGCAATAGCCGTACGCGCCAAAGCTTTCGGCAAGGGCGAGCCCTTCCTCCGCGCCAAGAGCGAGGCAGGCCGTGGAGAGCGCGTCGGCAAGAGCCGGATCGTCCGCGACTATGCTGAATTGCTCAACGCCGTTTTGGATCGGCATACCCGTTCTTGTGTCTAGTATATGATGATATCTTTGCGAGCCTATCGTAAAGCAGCGCTCGTAAACTCCGCTGCTTATCACGGCGCCGCCGCTGCGCTCCAAAATGCAAAGCGGCTTGCCGTAAGCGTCAAATGGGTCTTTTATGCCTATGCGCCACGCGCTGCCGTCCGGCTTTGGACCCGTGATAAAAATGTTGCCGCCGAAGTCTATCAGCGCGCTTTCAACGCCCTTTTCAATAAGCTCGCGCCCGATAGCGCCCGAGATATAGCCCTTGGCTATGCCGCCAAGATCTATCTGCATGTTTTCGGGCAGGGTAACGCTATCGCCGTTTACGGATATTTTTGTGTAATCGCACAAGGCGGCTGCGGCCTTGAGTTTTTCCATATCGGGCAGCGAGGGCTGCTTCGCGCTGAAATCCCAAAGCGCGGCGGCGGGGGCGATGCTTATGTCAAAAGCGCCGTTTGAAGCTTTGCTGACCTCTTTCGCCGTGGCGATGATAGAAAGCGCAGCCTTGCTCAGCCTTACGCTTTCGCCCTTTGCGTGGTTTATGCGCCACACGTCGCTGCCTTCGATCGTCTTGCTCAAAAGCTTTTCATATTCGGCGCAGCTTTGAAGGGTCTCCTTCAATATGCTTTCATCGCAAAAGGCCTTTATGGTCACGACGGTGTCGAAATAAAAGCCCGTTACGGATATTTCTTCGGCTTCGGCTTTTTCACAGCCCAGGCTTAAAAGCGGGAAAAGGCAGAGAAGAAAACAAAAAAAGCGCTTCAAGATATCACTCCTTATTTTTGTAAAGGCGCAGGGCGGAGCCCGCGATAAAGCCCGTGATAAGTCCGGTCGGTATGGAAGAAAGCAGCAGCGCCGGCGCACAGGCGAGCGCGGGGCGCAGTCCTACGGCGACGGCCGCGATAAAAAGCTGGCCTGCGTTATGCCCGAAGGCGCCAAGCAGGCTGACTACAGGCAGGGACACATCCTTCAGGCTTTTTGCCAGCAGCATCGCGGCAAAGGCGAGCAGCCCGCCGGCGAGACTGTAAAAAAAAGCGGAGGCTCCGGAAAAAAGCAGAGAGGAGAGCGTGACCTTTAATATGAGAAGAAGAAAAGCGTCCCGCCGCTTAAGCGTATAAAGGGCGATGAGCACCGCGCAGTTCGAAAGCCCGAGCTTAACTCCCGGCAAAGCGGGAAATATGGGCACAAGGCTTTCAAGATATCCGAGTATAAGCGCGAGAGCCGTCAAAAGACCCAGCCGCGCGACCTCTTTGCTGCTTTTATTCATTCGGCACAAACTCCACGGCAAGGCGGTGAGGCAGGCATATTATCCATCTTCCCAAAGAACGGCTCTTGTGGTTTTCAGCGTCTACACAGCCCTGCTTCACACAGTCCTGATTTTTGCAGTTTGAAGAATACATCAATACTCCGTCGCTTTTTAAGAGCAGCTCGTTCACGCTGCCGTCCTCCTGCTCTATCACGACGCGCGTTTCTCCGCTTTCGGGAAGCGGCTCGCTTTGATAAAGCTCGTTATCAAGATAAATATCCACTCGCGCGAAGCTTTCTTTTGAATGGGGAGCAAGCGCGCGCAGCAGAAAGACCGCGGCGAGCAGGAGCAGGAGCGCCGCTATGATGAATATTTCGGCTTTTGAAAGCCCGCGCTTCATCCTTCTTCAATGCCCAAGGGCAAAAGCAGCGGTATACCGTCGCTTGTGGAGCTTATCAGCCCGCCGTCGGCCGAGGGGTGAGTGAAGCGGCTAAAAAGCTCGTTTACGCTTTCATCGCTCATGCCGGGCATACGCTTCATAAGCGTGGTAAGGCGCTTTAGATAATCGGCGCCGCTGCTGCCGATAAGGTCAAGAAGCATCTCGCTTGAGCGCATTACGTCCGGAGCTTCGAGGAATACGACGTTTATCGCGTTGCGGCAAAGATCCATCGTGAATATGCGCGTGCTCGGAGTTTCAAGAAAGCAGACCATTATGCAAAGGCGGATATCGCCGTCGTCTTCATATTGCCAGTAAAGCTCGGAGCTTACGAGTTGCTCCTCCCCCCTTAGCGAGATCACGCAATCGGTGAAGCCGTTTGCGCCCAAACGCAGGGTGTTGCGCTGATAGGCTTCGTAAAAATCGATCAAAAGCGTGTCCCCGTCGCGGCGGAACCTGAGCATATCCGTCCCCATGGTGTAGTTGCCGTGAACGGCTTGCAGCATCTGGGGGAAAAGCCCGCCCGTGTTGTTTTCAAGCTTGTATTCGCGCCCGTCAAGCGCTGAAACAAGCTCTTGATAAAGGCTCATGTCGCGCTTTAGATAGCTTTCGGGCAGCGGGGGCGAAAAGCGAAGGGAGGAGGTATAATCGCGAAGTCGCGAGCAATGACGCTCATCCTCGGGCAAGGGGTCGGCGTCGGCCGCCCAGAAGCTTGTGCGCACCAGTCCCTGCAAAGGCCCCTCGGCAAAGAAGCGGGAGCTTCCGCTCAAAAATGCCGCCACGACGTTTTGAGAGGGCATCACCATCACATACTGGCCGAAGGCGCCGTTGAAAAGATAGTCGCCGTTTCCGAGCGTCCATATATGATAGCCGTATCCGGTCTTTATCTCGCCCTTGGGAGTTTCTATCTGGGGGGAGGTGGCGGCTTGGATCCATTCTTCGCTTATCAGGCGTTTTCCGTTCCATTCGCCCTTTTGAAGATATAGCTGCCCGAGCTTGGCGCAGTCCTCAAGCCTCAGATCCAGTCCCCAGCCGCCCTTTTCAATGCCCTGCGGACATGTTTCCCAGTGATAAGAGTCAATGCCCAGCGGCTCAAAAAGGCGCGGGCGAAGATAATCGCAAAGCGACATTCCGGTTTTGCGGCATAATACGGCCGCGAGCATATAGCTGTTTATCGAGTTATAATCAAAGGCGCTGCCAAAGTCGAACTTAGGCACGGACTCAAGAAACATTTTTATCCATTTATCATCGAGCATCGAGCCGACCTCGTTGAAGCGGCTGCCCGAGCTCATTGTCAGCAGATGCCTTATCGTAAGCCCGCGCTGCGCTTTTTGTATGCCGGGAGTGGTGATATCCTTAAAGATCTCCGCCACCTGCTCGTCTAGCGAGATCAGCCCTTCGTCCACGGCCATGCCTACAGCGGTTCCGACAAAAGTTTTGCTCATGGAAAAAAGCATATGGGGAAGCGTGGCGCGGTAGGGCTGCCAAAAGCCCTCGGCTATAACATATCCGTTCCGCAATACCATTGCGCCGTGTATGGCGAGACTGTCCTGCATACCGTTCAGCTCGCGAAAAAGCCGCTCCAGCGCGGGAGACTGCGCGCCCGTGCTCTCGGGCGTGGCGCGGGGGAAGGACATGCTTACGCCGGCCGGCCCTGCGGGCGGCTTTTGAAGCTGATACCCATATGAGGGTATGTCCTTAAGATCGTGCTTCACGAATTTTAAAAGCAGCTCAAGGCCGCGCATCTGCATTGTAAGATCCATTTCTCGGCTCTCCTTTAAGGGGGATAATACTTATGATAAATTAAACGGGGAGATTACGCAAATAATCTCCCCATTGTTCGCTAAAATGTTGCTTTGTTTCAGACAGCCTGCGGATCGAGCGGTATGCCCTGACCGGAAATGTCAAGGTAGAAGGCTGCGCTGGCGGCCGAAATATAAGGATTGAGCCAGAGAGCGCCGATGCCCAGAGTGAACAGGCAGAGGATAGCCCAGCCAATGAAGCTGAGATGCAGGCAGAAATACTTCCATTTTCTTCCGGCCATCATTTCCTTGCTGCGGTTCACCGCTTCGCGAATGCCAACGTTGGGATCCTGAGCCATGATGTAAGGCGCCATCGAGTAACGATAGGCGGCGATTATGCCGGGGATAAAGAAGAGCATGAACCAAAGGAGTATGAACAAGCCCATAAACAAACGCAATCCCAAAGCCTTGAAGAAGATATTGAAGCGGGAGAAGAGCGTGTCAAAGCCCGGCTCGCCGTTCTGGCAAAGGTTTATATAATATGAGTTGTGGCCAAGCTCCACCGCGCCGCCGATGAAAAAGAGCACCAGCGAGATCAAGGCGATCACGCCGATCACGCTCAAGATAGTCGCGATGATGACCGGGTTGTCGCCGATTATCTCGGTAAAGCTTTGAACCGTCGCGTCTGCCGAAGCGGACGAACCCGAAGCTCCGCTTGCCGCGCTGCCTGCCGCGCTGCCCGCCGAGCTGCCCGCGGCGCTGCCCGCCGAGCCGCTTGAACCGCCAAGGCCGCCCAGAAGCGCCGCCACGAACGAAACGAGTATGCTTATGAGCCAATGGCCGCTAAGCTTGTTTCGTGCAATTTTACGATATTCCTTGCATGTAAACATAAGTGATGTTTACCTCCTAACCATCTTTTGTGCTTTTGTTGATTATTTATGGCAGTCGCAGTCGCCGCCACAATGGTTGTGTCCGCAGCTGCAACCGTCTTCCGCTTCCATTTCGGCAAGACGCTTCTCGGCGATGGCGCTGAGCACTTCCATCTTGCTTTCATCGGGAGGAAGGAACTCTTCGTATTCGTCGTTTTCCTCGATCTTCATAATGTAGACTTCGAGTTCGGCCTCGTCGTCCGCATCCTCTTCGGGGAGCTCGCATAAAATCGCGTATTCTTCGCCTTCGTGCTCGAAATAATCGATAACGTCCAGCTCGAAATCCTTGCCGTCTTCATCTGTGAATACGACGTAATCTCTTTCTTCTTCCATAATTAAAATACCTGCCTTTCTGATATTGGCCAGTTTACTGGTCTCATTGTACATGATGCGCGGCTCAAGCGCAAGATTTCCAGTAAAATTATGGCGGTCAAGGCCGCGTTTTATTCCTTTTCGCCAAGGCAAATGCCCAGACTGCGCGCGGTGAAGAGCAGCTCGTCATCAAGGGGAACGGTCTTTAGCCTGCCGGCGACCTCGCCTATGGGCAGGGAGCATACCCTGTCGTTTTTAAGCACCACCGTGCGGCCGTATTTTTCCTCGCGTATAAGCTTCGCGGCATAAGCCCCGAGACGGCTCGTCAGCACCCTGTCATAAGGGCAGGGCGCGCCGCCGCGCTGAAAGTGGCCGGGCACGACCACGCGCACCTCTTGAGAGCATTGCTTGCTTATCGAGCTTTCAAGATAATAGCCTATGCTGCGGTATTCCGCCAGCAAAGCGGCAAGAGCCTTGTCGCGCTTTTCCGCCTGAGCGCACTCTATGGGCATGGCGCCCTCGGCGACGGCGATGATTGTGAAGCGCTTGCCGTCTCCCTCGCGCTTTTTAATAAAGTCGCAGACGCGCTGCGTGTCGTAAGGTATCTCGGGAATGAGTATTACGTCCGCGCCGCCGCCTATGCCGGCGTGCAGCGTGAGCCAGCCGGCCTTGTGCCCCATCAGCTCAACTATAAAAACGCGGCCGTGGCTGTCCGCCGTCGTGTGTATGCAGTCGATAACGTTTGTGGCGATATCCACCGCGCTTTGAAAGCCAAAGCTCATATCCGTGCCGTATACGTCGTTATCTATGGTCTTCGGCAGGCTGATGACGTTGAGCCCCTCTTCAAAAAGCAGGTTCGCCGTTTTGGTCGAGCCGTTGCCGCCCAGCATAACCAGCGCGTCAAGCTTCAAGGCGCGGTAACTGTCCTTCATGGCGGCCACCTTGTCAAAGCCGTTTTCTATTTTGCGCATGGCCTTGAAGGGCTGGCGGGAAGCGCCGAGTATAGTGCCGCCGAGAGTGAGTATGCCGGAAAAGTCCTCGGGGCGCATAAGGCGGTATTTGTTGTGCATAAGTCCGTAATAGCCGTCCTTGAAGCCGTAAAGCTCAAGCTTGCCATCAAGACCGGTATAAAGCGATTTCGCTACTGCGCGCAGGGTGGAATTGAGCCCCTGACAGTCGCCTCCGCTGGTGAGCAGGCCGATCCTTTTCATTAGCGTGTCCTCCATTACAATATATTTTGATTATAGCATACCCTGAAAGCGAGCACTAGGCGCGGCGAAGCTTTACTTTGGCATGGATTCATAAAGGCTTGGCTTTTGTGAAAGGCTAAGCAATATACTTATAACTTATAAAAAGAGTGAAAGGCGCGAAAGGAGAAAAAATGAAAAAGACGAGGATAGAAAAACTGGCGGCAAGAGAAATAATCGATTCGAGAGGGAATCCCACGCTCGAGGCGCAGATATGGCTTTCCGACGGGAGTACGGCGCTGGGGGCTTCGCCAAGCGGAGCTTCAACGGGCATTTTTGAGGCGCATGAAAAGCGCGACGGCGAAAAGGAACGCTTTGGCGGCAAGGGGGTAAAAAATGCCGTTCTCTCGGTGAATACGGAGATAGCTCAGACGCTTTACGGCATGGACGCGGCGGACACATACGCCGTGGACGCGGCGATGATAAGCCTTGACGGGACCAAGGATAAAAGCCGCCTTGGGGCAAACGCGATACTTGCCGTCTCGATAGCGGCGGCAAGAGCGGCGGCGGATTCCGCCGGCCTTCCTCTTTACCGCTTTTTGGGCGGCGTGAACGCCAATATCCTGCCCGTGCCCATGATGAATATCTTGAACGGCGGCGCTCATGCCACAAACAATCTGGACGTGCAGGAATTTATGATAATGCCGGTGGGCGCGCCATGCTTTTCCGAGGGCTTGAGAAATTGCGCGGAGGTATATCATGCGCTTGCGGGGCTGCTTAGAGAGCGCGGCCTTTCCGCCGCCGTGGGCGACGAAGGCGGATTCGCGCCAGATCTTTCGGGCGACGCGGAGGCGATAGAGCTGATACTTAAAGCGATAGAAAAAGCCGGATATAAGGCGGGAGAGGATTTCGTTCTCGCTCTTGACGCGGCGGCAAGCGAGTGGAAGGGAGGATCGGGCGGGCTTTATCACATGCCGAAATCCGGCCTTGATTACAGCGCGAAGGAGCTTACGGCGCATTGGCGGGAGCTTAGCGAAAAATACCCGATATTCTCTTTGGAGGACGGCCTTGACGAAGAGGACTGGGAGGGCTGGGGAAAGCTGAGCGCGGAGCTTGGAAGAAAAATACAGCTCGTGGGCGACGATCTTTTCGTGACGAATACCGAAAGGCTGAAAAAAGGCATAGAGCTGGGCTGCGCCAATTCCATACTCATAAAGCTGAATCAGATAGGCAGCGTGTCTGAAACGATGGAGGCTGTGAAGCTTGCGCACAGGGCGGGCTATACGGCTGTGGTGTCGCACCGCTCGGGCGAAACGGAGGACACGACCATAGCCGATCTTGCCGTGGCGCTCGGAAGCGGACAAATAAAGACGGGCGCCCCCGCAAGAAGCGAGCGCGTGGCGAAATATAACAGGCTCCTTCGAATAGAAGAACAGCTCGGCGCCGCCGCCCGCTATATCTAAGGCCGCCGCCCGCCTTGCTTTTGCCGCGGAAATCGGCTAGAATCAAGGCATGGAACTGCATCCTTATAAAAAAGAAGAGCTGAAGGAAATAAAACGGCTCTATAAAACAGCGTTCCCGCTTGTGGAACGCGCGCCCTTTTATTCGCTTTTAAAAAGCGCCCGCCGCGGCGAGGGCGAGCTTTTATGCATAGATGAGAACGGCTTTGCGGGGCTTGCGTTTTTATATTGCGAAACAGGACTTGCCCTGCTCGCCTATTTTGCTATCGTCGAAGGGCGGCGCGGAGAGGGACTTGGGGCGCGGGCGCTGCAAATGCTGAGAGAAAGGCATCCGGATAAGCGCATAGCGGTGGAAATAGAGTGCGGCGCGGAGGGGGAAAGCGACGCGGTGAAGCTATCGCGCAAAAACTTTTATCTTCGCTGCGGCTTTGAGGAAACCGGCATAGTGATCCGCTTCAACGGCGTTATGATGGAGCTTTTGAGCCTTGGCGGAAAGCTGAGCTTTGCCGAATACCGCAGGCTTTATGTGAATAAGATAGGCGCGCCCTTCACGGCGCTCATGCTAAGGCCGCTTGCGATACCCGAAAAATAAAAGAGAGACGTGGGAGCGTCTCTTTTTTATTGGTGCTCATGCCTTTATGCCAGCTCTATCCTCAAAAAATTCCACGAGAAGGCGGGCAGCGTGAATGAAAGCGGCGCGCCTATCTCAAATGGAGCGCTTATTTGGCTCACCTTTACCGGCGAAGCCTCCGCCGTGTTGCAGCTTGATGGCGCAAAGCCCGACATTTCGCCGCGCTCCAATATCGAAAGCGGCTCTAAGCCCGAAAGAGAAAGCTCGAGAGTTAAGCTGCTTTCCATGCTGCGGTTCACCATAAACAGGCAAAGCTCTTTTTCGCCCTCGCTCAAAACTGCCGCGCAGTCAAGATAAGGCACGTCCCCGATATCCGCGCAGTCATAGCCGGGAACTTCCATCCCGACGCGAAGCGCCGTGCCGCGCCCGTATTTTGAGGCGTAAAGGAAAGGATAATAGATGCTCTGCACCCACGCGCGGCCTCCGGGCTCGGTCATAATGGGCGCAATGGTGTTCACGAGCTGGGCAAGGCAGGCGATTTTCACAGAATCAGAGTTGTTTATAAGCGTGTTCATCATGCAGCCTATGAGAAGGGCGTCGCTGAAATCATAAAGCTCTTCTTCTATCGCGCGCCCTATAGTCCACTTGGGCGGGAACCTGCCCGCTTTTTGAAAATGATACCATACGTTCCACTCGTCGAAGGAAAGCTTTATCTCCTTCTTTGAGGAAGCCTGCGCGCATATAGCGGCGACCTCTTTTATAAAGCCGTCCATCTCCACGCTTCGCGCAAGGAAAGAGGGGAT
>CAYPAH010000051.1:0-13017 GCA_964408655.1 uncultured Oscillospiraceae bacterium
ACAAGGCTGCATATCAAATAAAAAGCCATAACGGCATAGAGCATGATGTGCAGCGAACCATGGTGATATGCGTTGTTTTCATCAAGATAAAAAATGCCGTTTTTTGTGAAAATCGAGGATAATATCAAAAGCGCGACAGACGCGAAGGGAAGGATTATCAGCGCGCGAAGCCATGTGCCCATGCGCTGATATGTTCCGGTAAGGCTTATTGAATAATAGAAAAACAATACGCCCGAAACCTGAACCGAAAGCAGAAAAACTATATTGATGATATAAAGCAGCCATGACGGCCACATAAAGGAATAATGGTCGGTAACGGCGGCGACTATGTCTAATATAAGAGAAATGACGCCGCACCAAAGCATGGCGTCAAAAAGAACGCTTCTTCTGTTCGGGATGCGCGCCTGCCGTCCGTAAAAAAAAGCGGTTATAAACAGATAGGCGGCCGATATAATGCAGAAATTGATGTTATATTCCATAATTGCGCCTCCGCGATCAAGGGAGGCCGTCTCCTGTGAAAGAATAAAACCGGCAAAACAGAGAATCTGGAATATTGAGTTTAGATATAAAAGAATGTTTTCTAATTGAAATTATAGCATAAAAACAGTCTCAAAAAAATAATAAATATACATTTATCAAACTTATTTCCGTAAACTGCGAAACGGAGAGGGGGGGGGTTGTCGATTGACGCTGTTTTTTGCGTATGATAAAATCAAAATGAATGATCTTTCAAAATACCGCCGTTATCGGGCGCTTATGAGAAAGGAAAGATAGCATGTCTGAAAATGGAACGACGAATATCACCGAAGCCCGTGAATCGATAATAAAACTTGGACAGATGATAACCAACCGCATCGGTCATAAGGTGACGGCGGAGGATCCCGAATACTGGGGACTGGCCTGTGTTGTGAGCGATGAGATGGCGGAGGTCGCGCTTAAAATGAAGGTGCGCAACCCCATGACGCTCGATCAGATCGTTAAGGCCACAGGGAAGGACGCGGAGTCGCTTGAAAAGCTTTTGCAGGAAATGAGCGTGGTCGGCCTTATCGAATATAACTGGGAAAATCCAAAGCGGATAAAGCAATATGTCCTGCCGCTTTTCGTGCCGGGAAGCGCCGAGTTTACCAACATGAACGAAAAGCAGCTGGAAGAGCATCCTGAACTTGCGCGCTTTTTTGAGCGCATGTCGCGCCTGCCGCTTGAAAAGGTAACGCCTATGGTCCCGCAGGGCGGCGCGGGAATAGGTATGCACGTTATTCCCGTTGAAAAGGCGATCGAAACCGAAAATCACTCCGCGAGTGTTGAGCATATCTCGCACTGGCTGAAAAAGTACGAGGGCAAATATGCCGCAAGCCCCTGTTCATGCCGTTTGTCGCGGCGCACGATGGGCGAGGGCTGCGCGGACGACCCGGAGGACTGGTGTATTGGCGTGGGAGACATGGCCGACTATCTCGTTGAAACGAATAAAGGCCACTATGTCAGCTATGACGAGGTGATGCAAATATTAAAACGCGCCGAAGATAACGGCTTTGTGCATCAGATAACGAATATCGACGGTGGAAACAAAATCTTCGCCATTTGCAACTGCAACATAAACGTATGCTATGCTTTGCGCACGTCTCAGCTTTTCAACACGCCGAATCTTTCACGCTCGGCCTATGTTGCGAAGGTCGAAACGGAAAATTGCGTCGCCTGCGGAAGATGCGTTGAATACTGTCCCGCGGGTGCTGTAAAGCTTGGCCAAAAGCTTTGCACAAAGGAAGGAGAGATCAGCTATCCTCAGCATGAGCTGCCCGACGCGGTGAAGTGGGGTCCTGAGAAATGGGATGAAGATTACCGCGATAACAACCGCATTAACTGCTATGACACAGGCACCTCGCCCTGTAAAAGCGCCTGTCCCGCGCATATTGCGGTGCAGGGTTATTTAAAGATGGCTGCGCAGGGACGTTATAGCGATGCGCTGAAGCTTATCAAAAAAGAAAATCCCTTCCCGGCGGTTTGCGGGCGCATATGCAACCGCCGCTGCGAGGACGCCTGCACACGCTCCACGCTCGATCAGGCCGTGGCGATAGACGAGGTGAAAAAGTTCATCGCCCAGCAGGATCTGATCGCGGAAAACCGCTATATCCCGCCTGTTGTGCAGCCCTCGAACAGGGGACTCTTCAAAGAAAAAATCGCCGTTATCGGCGCCGGACCCGCAGGTCTTAGCTGCGCATTTTACTTGGCCGAAAAGGGCTATAAGCCCACTGTGTTTGAAAAAAATGCGAAGCCCGGAGGTATGCTCACTTACGGCATTCCTTCATATAAGCTCGAAAAGGACGTTGTGGCCGCCGAGATAGATATTCTTCGCGAAATGGGAGTGGAGATCAAATGCGGCGTAGAGATCGGCAGGGATATCAGCATACAAGAACTTAGAGAGCAGGGCTATAAGGCGTTTTATATAGCTATCGGCTGTCAGGGAGGAAAGCTTGCGGGCATACCCGGCGAGGAGGGCGAGGGCGTTATGAGCGCCGTGGATTTCCTGCGCGCGGTGGCCGAAGAAGAAAGCCTTAAACTAGGCGGCAGGGTAGTGGTCGTGGGCGGAGGAAACGTGGCCGTTGACGTAGCCAGAAGCGCTTTGCGCTGCGGTGCGGACGAAGTCACGATGCTTTGTCTTGAAAGCCGTGAAGAAATGCCTGCCACTAAAGAGGAAATTGCCGAAGCCGAAGAGGATGGCGTAAAGCTGAACTGCGGATGGGGTCCAAAGGAGATATTGCGCGAAAACGGACAGGTAAGCGGCGTGATATTCAAAAAGTGCGTTTCCGTAACAGGCGAGGACGGGCGCTTTGATCCGAAATATAATGAGGACGAGACTATCACAGTTCCTTGCGGGCATGTGTTTTTAAGCATTGGCCAAAGCATAATCTGGGCCGGAGTGTTGAAGGACTTAAAGGTGGAGCTTGGACGCGGCAACGGCGCGGTAGCAGATCCTTTTACCTATCAGACCGTCGAGCCCGATATTTTCGTTGGCGGAGACGTATATACAGGACCCAAGTTCGCTATTGACGCTATTGCGGCCGGCAAAGAGGGAGCGATCTCCATACACAGATTCGTGCAGCCCAACAGCAGCCTTGTGATTGGCCGCAACCGACGGGAATTCATAGAGCTTGATAAAGATAATATAAAGCTTGAAAGCTATGATACCTCATCGCGCCAGATCGCGCAGGAGGAGGCTGGCGTGGATGCGCACAGATCCTTTAAGGACGCCCGCAAACCCTTCACAGAGGAGCAGGTGAAGACCGAGACCGCCCGCTGTCTGGGCTGCGGCGCTTCTATAGTCGATCCGAATAAATGCATAGGCTGCGGTGTGTGCACCACAAAATGCGAGTTCGATGCAATACATCTGCACCGCGAGCTTCCCGGATGCAGCAAAATGTATAAGGCCGAGGATAAGCTAAAGGCCATATTCCCTTATATGCTTAAGCGCGAGATAAAGATACGCTTTGGCAAAAAGGATAAATAAGCGATGCATGAGCTGGGGATCGTTTTTCATGTGATCCGGAGCGTTGAGGAGATCGGAGAAAAAAACGGGCTTAGCGCCGTTTCAAGCGTGACTATGGAGCTTGGCGAGGTCTCTTCGGTGATAGACAGGTATTTGCAGGACTGTTGGCGCTGGGCGGCGGATAGATCCGAGCTTTTGCGCGGAGCGGAGCTTAAAATCGAGACGCTTCCGGCGCTCAGCCTTTGCGAAGATTGCAGCAAAACATATGAAACGGTGCAATACGGACGAACATGCCCCTTCTGCAAAAGCGAAAAAACGCGGCTTCTGTGCGGAAACGAAATAAACATCAAAGAAATAGAGGCTTGCTGACGGAGCGAAAACATCCGCCGGCAAGTCTCCTGCCTTATATTTGATATCTGTTTAAACGGTATTACGTTTTTTACCGGACTATATTATTTCTTGTTCCAAAGCGTCAAATTCGGGAGTGTTGAAAAACTCGCCGAGCGTTATGCCAAGCCCGTCGCAAAGCATTTTTATCGTGATGAGCTTTGGATTTTTGCTTTTGCCGTATAGAACGTTTTTGATGGTCGAAGGCGGCAGCGCGCTTACGTTTGCAAGCTTGTTTATGGTTATATTCCGCTCTCCGCAAAGCTGCAATATCCTGTTTTTAACTGAATCGACCGTTTTATCCATAAATAAAATGCTCCTTCTGTTTTCATAATAAGAGTATTAGAAAACATTGGACGTTATAGGCTATGCGTGCTACTATTAGGCTATGTATAGACTATAAAGTATGAGGAAAGCATGAAACAAAACTTTAATGATCTTGTGGCTGAACTGGCAAAGCAAAACGGCGCTTCCGGACAGGAAGTGATAGATGAAATGCAAAAGGCAATAGACGCGGCTTACGATAATCCCGATCCCGCGGTGCGCGCGCAATGGGAGGAAATGCCTTTTAAAGGCAGACCGTCGCCGCGGGAGCTGATAGAATATCTCGTGAATAAAATCGATGATGAAGGCTTTTAAAAAACAAAACGGACGCTTTTATCGTCCGTTTTAAGCATTTTTGACGATAAGGCTTAAGAAGCTGCGCCCTTTGCCGGAAGCCGGAACGAAAAGACGCTGCCTTCGTCCGGCTGACTTTTCACTTCTATTGTTCCGCCGTGAGAGCGTATTATCCATTCTACCATTGAAAGGCCAAGTCCGCTGCTGCCGTTTTCGCCTGAACGCGCGGGGTCGGCCTGCCAAAAACGTTCCCATATATGCGAAAGCTGCCCGGGAGCTATACCTATGCCGTTATCCTCTATGCGCCCTTCTATCCAATCGCCGTTTCTTTGAACTATCAGCCTGATATATCCGCTTTCGCGCCCGAAGCGTATGGCGTTATCACAAAGGTTTATCAGCATCCGCATCATCATCATCTCGTCCGCTGGCAGCACGCAGCCCGGTTGCAGCTCGGTTTCGATACTGATGTTCTTTTTTTCAGCATCACCGCGAAGAGCGTCCACAACCGCCTCGGCTATCGCTGAAAGGTCAGTTGGCTCAAGCCTGAGCTGTTGAGTGTTTGCGTCCATGCGCGAAAGGGTGAGAAGCTCTTTGACCATGCGGCTGAGCTTTTCGGTCTGGGCTTGTATTATGAGCAGAGCCTCATGCTGCCTGACTGTGTCATCTTCCTGCAAAGCAAGCTCACATTGGGAACTTATCACCGCGAGCGGAGTACGCAGTTCGTGAGAGGCGTCCGAGGTGAAGCGACGTTCCTGCTCAAAGGCCGCCTGCAATCGTGCGAGCATGGCGTCGAAGACCTCGGCAAGCCTGGCGAACTCATCTCCGCCCTGCAAGCCGATGCGTTTGCTCAAATCGTTGCCGACGGCTATGCGCTGAGCAGTGTCCGCTATTTGCGCCATCGGGCGAAAAGCTCTGCGAGTGACGATATATCCTCCCAAAACGCCCAGAAGGACAAGCGGAAGCATCATCCACAAAAACACGCTCTGCGTGTATTGCTCAACGCGAAGGCTCGAATCCATCCGTGTGCATACGCGCACCCAAAGCTGAGTTTGCTCCGATAGCTTGTGCAGCGTATCATAAACATACCATGCGCTTCCTCCGTCGCCCTGTATCTGCCGCGCGGCTCCTTCGCTCAAGGGGGCGTCGAATTCCGGTATGCGTCCGTAAAGCATTTTTGTTCCGTCAGCGCTGTATATCATTATGCCCGCATAGTCTATGCTGTCTATATCATCGTCTATTTCCAACACACCGTCTTCAAGCTCTATCTCATCTTTCACGGCCTCCGCCGCGCGCTGCAACGTTTCAAGAGAAAATTCCCTGCTCTGGCGCACTATGCTGCTCTGCAAAACAGTATAGACCAGGGCGGCTATAATAAGCAGTATCGCCGTGAACCATATAACGACCTTTTGCTTTACGCTCAGCTTTTTCATGGCTGAACCCTCAAAACATAACCCATGTTGCGCACGGTGTGTATAAGCTTTGGCTCAAAGCTTTCATCAACGATCTTGCGAAGTTTGCGTATATATACGTCCACCACATTTGAGCCGCCCTCATAATCGTAGTTCCATATGTGATCTTCGATGCGCTGCCGTGAGAGGATGATGCCCTGATTGCTGGCAAGATATTCTAATATTGCATATTCGCGTCCTGAAAGGAAAAGCTCCTTTCCCGCCCTGTAGACCTGACGGGTGGAGGTGTCGATAGAAAGATCCTCTATGCATAATAGCTTGGTCAGCGTGGCCGATCGGCGGCGAATGAGTACCCGTATTCGCGCCAGCAGTTCCTGAGCGGCAAAGGGCTTTGTGAGATAATCGTCAGCACCCGCGTCAAGGCCGCGAACCCTGTCGTCCACGCCGTCGCGGGCGGTGAGCAGAAGCACAGGAACTGCCTTGCCTTTGGCGCGAAGCTCATGCAGCAGGCTCAGGCCATCAAGCTTTGGAAGCATGATATCAAGAACGACGGCGTCATAATCAGCAGCGTCAATGTGAGCTCTCGCATCTAAGCCGTTGAAACAGCAATCCACCGCGTAATGCTCTTTTTCAAGCATCCGCCGCAGCGCGTCATTCAAATTCGGCTCGTCCTCAACAACAAGAATGCGCATGGCTTTCCTCCGCGTCGCTTTTTCTTCAATTATATCAGAAAATATTAAGCGAAAATGAAAATGCCGCGCAAAAACGCGCAATAAATTATTTTTCGCGTTTTCATTTATGTTTCATTTTTTAAAAGTATGATGCACTCATAGAAAAAACATTGCGAAAGGAGCAAACACTATGAAAAGAAATATGATCGTGACAATATGCGCGCTTTGTCTCGCGCTTGCGCTTGCGGGTTGCGCGGCGCCCACGGCAATTAACCCTGTTGATACTGCGGCGTTGGAGGCCAAGCTTGACGAGATGACCGATAAGCTTGACGATCTTGAGGATCGAATGGAAACAATGAAAGAACAGCCTGCCGATAAGGGCGAACAACCCGCGCCGGAAATGCCTGCGGAAGAAGCGCGGATAGAGCCTGATAAGAAAAACGAACCGGCGCCCGCTGCCGATGCGTCTGTCACGGCGACGGGAGGCGCTGCAAAAGCAATGGCGGATTACGGCCTTGACGCCTTGGCTGCAGATGCGGCGCTTGTCATACAAAAGGTGGCCGCGGTAGCTCCCGGAGCGAACGTAAGTGAAAACCACGCCATCTGCATAGAGCTTGATAGAAAACTTGAAGACATGGAAGATCGCTTTGACCGCTGCGAAGACGAAGCGGAGCGCGATTACAGGCAGGGACTTCTCAGCCGCGCGGATCTCAAGAAGGTAGAACGGGAGCTTGATAGGCTTGAGCGCGAGCTGGATCGCGCCGAGGACGAAATGGAAATACGCTTCGGCTTAGATTAAACTTAAATATAGGGGCTGTCCAAAGGAGAGAGGGCAGCTCTTTTTATTTGCGTCATAATATGGAAAGAAAAGAAGAAAAAATTTTGTTTGACTCTGACGTAACGTCATAGTATATGCTGTATTTAACGCGAGGAGATGAATGCATGAAAACAGTGAACGAAGTAAGCAAATTGACCGGGGTGAGTATACGCGCCCTGCACTATTACGATTCCATCGGCCTGCTCTGTCCCTCAAAGGTGACGGATTCCGGCTATCGGCTGTATGACGATACGGCTTTGGAGCGCTTACAGAATATTCTGCTGTTTCGTGAATTGGAATTTCCGCTGACGGAAATCAAAATGATTTTGGATAGCCCTAATTTTGACCGCAGCCTTGCTTTAAAACAGCAGATCGAGCTTTTGCAGCTAAAAAAGGAGCATATTGAAAATCTTATTGATCTTGCTCGCGGAATAAAAATGATAGGAGTAAAGAACTTGGATTTCAAAGCTTTTGACACCACGAAAATAGACGAATACGCGAAGCAGGCCAAGGCGAACTGGGGAAATACCGAAGCCTATAAGGAGTTTGAGGAAAAGAGCCGCGATTGGACGGAGGACACTGTTATGGATGTGAACGAGGGAATGATGCGCATATTTGCCGGCTTCGGAGAAATCAAGGACATGGACGCCGCTTCGGAAAAGGCGCAGGCGCAGGTAGCCAAGCTCTCCGCGTATATAACGGAGCATTTTTACCGCTGCACGCCTGAAATATTGAGCGGCCTCGGTCAAATGTATTCGGGCGGCGGAGATATGACGGATAACATAGATAAAATGGGCGGCGCGGGCACAGCCGCATTCGTATCAAGGGCGATAGAGATATTTTCCAAGGCTCATAAATGAGCGAAGCCGGGAAATATCGACACAGGATAAAAATAAACGCGGGAAGGCTTTATACCATCTCGCGTTTTTATTTATTTGCTTTCCTTTGGCCGGGCGTTCATAGCGCGCATTTCCCTTCCGAAAACGCAAACGAACACGATGCTTGCCGTGGCAACGGATATAAGATCTGAAACGGGTTCGGCAAGAAACACCGCGAAGACTTTGTTTTCAAAGAAATTCGGCAACAGGAATATAAGCGGTATTATCAAAATCACTTTTCTCATGCAGGCGATAAACAGCGCCGCCTTTGCTTTGCCTATAGCCATAAAGGTCTGCTGCACAGACATTTGTATCGCCATAAGCCCCATCGATGCGAGATATAATCTCAAGACCCATGTCGCGGTGTTTAATAATTCCGGAGAATCGTTGAAAAGCCTGATGAAAAACTGCGGAAAGGCTTCTACTGTTCCCCATAGAACGAACATATAAGCGCAGCCGTATTTCAGCATTGTGAAAAAAGCTTTTTTGACGCGCGCGGCGTTGCCTGCGCCGTAATTATAGCTGATTATGGGCTGCGCGCCCTGCCCTATGCCCTGCCCGGGAAGCCATATCATCTGCATAACGGTGGCGGCGATGGTCATAGAGCCTACGGCGATATCTCCGCCGTATTTTTGTAAAGAAGAATTGAATGCTATGTTTACCAGAGCCTCTGTCGTTTGCATTACGAAGGGGGCAAGGCCGAGGGCGAGCACGGGAAGCAAAAGCCTGATATCCGGCTTTAGATATTTCCGCCTTATGCGCAGCTTCGTTTTTTCGCTCATAAGAAAAGAAACTACCCAAACCGCCGACACCGCCTGAGAGATTATCGTTGCCAGCGCCGCGCCGCGAACGCCCATATGCAGTACGAAAATAAAGATCGGGTCGAGAATGATGTTGCATACTGCGCCAATGAGCACAGTCACCATGCTAAAGGTAGTGAAGCCCTGAGTGGTAATGAACATGTTGAGCCCCAAAGAGAGCATTACGAAAAGCGAACCCGCGGCATATATCTTCATATACGGCAGCGAATAAACAATGGTGTTTTCGCTTGCGCCAAAAAGCCAAAGCAGCTTTTCGCCCCAAAGCTCAAAGGCCAGCGTGAGCACTATGGCAAGAATTATTAGCGTTGTGAAGCAGCTTCCGAGTATTTTTTCGGCGGTGTCGTTATCTCCCTTTCCCATGGATATCGCCGCGCGGGGAGCGCCGCCTTGAGCTATCAGCGCGGTAAAGGCCGCAATGAGATAGATCACCGGAAAGCACAGACCTATCCCTGTCAGCGCAACGTCGCCGTTTTCCGGCATATGGCCGATATAAATACGATCCACTATGTTGTAAAGCAGATTCACGATCTGCGCTATGATAGTGGGTACGGCCATCTTTAAGAGCAGCTTGCCCACAGGCGCGCTTGAGAGCTCTGATGATATATCTCTGTTCTTTTTGTCCATTCTTGCAGTCCGACCTTCGCTGATTGAATTTATCGGAGCAATAATATTTTTCCGACCATCTATTCTAACAACGCTGCGTGAAAAAAGCCATAGCCAAAAGAAAAGAGCGGAAAGTCCTTAATATGATTTGGCTTTTTTGCCCGTGTTTGATAGAATAATATAAAAGCTTGATATATGAGGTGCGCTATTATGTTCAACGAGGTCAAAAACAAGATAAAGAACGGTGCTCATGCTCTCGGCACGTTTTATGAGCTGGGCGGAAGCAATGCGGCGGAGAGTCTCGCTATAGGCGGGCTCGATTTTTTTATTATCGATACTGAGCACGGCCCCTTTGATGTGGAAAGTGCCAGAGAAGCCATACTGGCGGCGGGGAATCACAACATAACCCCCTTTGTCCGCGTGAAGGACGACGCAAGGTCGTCGGTGATGAAAATGCTTGATATAGGCGCGAAGGGGCTTATAGTTCCATGCATAAAAACGGTGGAAGAAGTGGAAAAGCTGGTGGAATACGCAAAGTATTATCCGCTTGGCAGCAGGGGCTTTGCCCCGGTACGCGCAAGCGCATGGGGATATTCTGACTTTGCGAAGGACACGGACACTCTTTTTGCCGTCTCAAACAGCGAGACGCTTTTGATCCCCCAGTGTGAAACCAAGGGCTGTCTTGAGCATATCGACGAGATCGCCGGCATGGAGGGGGTAGACGGCATATTCATAGGACCTTATGATCTTTCTGTTGCCCTCGGCAAGCCCGCACAGATGGACGATCCGGAACTGATAAGCGCTATAGCGCATGTACTTTCCGTTTGCCACAAGCATAGCAAGATAGCTATGATATATGCGGGCAGCACGAAGGCGGCAAAAAAGCTTTTTGCCGACGGCTTCGACTGCGTAGCCTGCAATATGGACGTGATATTACTTATCGAGGCCGTAAAGCAAATGGTTTCCGAGCTGAAATCATAATGCGCGTCGCTGTGGCGGCAGAAAAGAAAGAATCGATATAAGCCTATGCTTGAATACTTTAAACAGTTCTGGTATATATGGGCGCTGATATTTGCGTTTTCGGCTTTTCGCCGCTTTATGCCGCAGATCGTCGGCTGGCTTGGCGAGCAAAGGGTGCGATATATCCTCTCGGCTCTTCCGGCGGAGGAGTATAGGCGGCTGTATGATATCATGCTTAAAACCGCAAGCGGAACGACGCAGATAGATCACATCGTTGTTTCGATATACGGAATATTTGTGATAGAAACGAAAAACTATCGCGGATGGATATTCGGCAACAAAAAGAGCAACACATGGACGCAGTCGGTTTTTGATAAGCGCAGGCAGTTTTTTAATCCTATAAAGCAGAATTACGGCCATATTTACGCGGTGAAAAAACTGCTTGCGGGCTATGCGGATATTTCTCCTGTTTCGATCATTGCATTTTCAGACGGGTGCAGGCTGAAAAGCGTTCCGAGCGACGCAAACGTAGTCTATTTTTCTCAAATGCTAAAGGCGATAAAAAAATATAAAGATGTGCTGCTCACAAAGAATGAAATGGAGAATATTGCGGCAATACTTGAAAGGGAAAATATCACAAGCGCCTCCGAGCGCCGCGCGCATAAAGATATGGTGCGCAAAAAGGCAGGAGAGGGAAACAAGAAAAAATAAAACGGCGCGGAGCATACTCTTTTTTCAAAATGACGGAGGATAAAAAATGAGATTCACATATTGTCCGGACTGCGGCACGAAGCTCATAGAGAAAAGCATTGGCGACGAGGGCTTTATGCCATATTGCGAAAAATGCAAAAAGCCGCTCTTTGATATGTTTTCAAGCTGCACGATAACGCTTGTGGTAAACGAATATGACGAGGCTGTGCTGCTGCGGCAGGATTATATCTCAAACGAATACTGCAATCTGATCTCGGGCTATATAAAGCCCGGAGAAAACGCGGAAGAGACCGCAAAACGAGAAGTAAAAGAGGAAGCGGGAATAAACCTAAGCTCCTTGGAGTGGGCAGGCAGCTTCTGGTTCGCGAAAAAGGAGATGCTTATGCTGGGGTTTATCGCCAAGGCGAAAAAATGCGAGCTAAGCCTTTCGGGCGAGGTCGATTCGGCAAGCTGGGTGCCTGTTGAAAAGGCGCTTACTATGGTTCATCCCAAGGGAAGCATTTCGTATGCGCTTATCGAAAGATATTGCAGTGAAAGATCAAGAAAAAAATGACAGCATCGCAATGAGTTTCGGCTTTTATCATATTCTTTTTAAAAAAAGTCTTGATTTGGAGCGAACTCCAGATGTTATAATCGGGATAAATAAGCATTGAAGTGAAACTTTGCGCTTTGCAGGAGACTCACTATTAAATGTCAAGCATTGAAAAGAAGAATTTGTACGGGATACCGCCGCCCATGACAAACAGCATTCAGATGCTATGGATATGACAGCGAGGGCGACGAAGGGGACAGTAAAGCAAGCGCAACCGCCCTCGCAAGACAAATGGTAGCATCTGAATGCTTCGGTTTGTCAAGGGTACGCTGCGCCGGCTGAGCATGAAGCCATAATCACCTCAGGCTCAAAAGGGAATCAGACAGCCGGATGATACGCTTCTCCGGTGATCTCCAAATGGTATAAGAGCCGAATGAGCTTTTTTGCTGCATGGGAAATGGCCACGTTGTAGTGCTTTCCTTCTGACATTTTTTTGCGTAGATATGCGCAGAAGGTCGGTTCCCATCGTGAAACCCTCTTGGCAGCATTGAGTAATGCGTATCGGAGATACCTTGAGCCACGCTTTTCCATCTTGGCATGAGAGGAATACAGTTGGCCTGATTGATATGTTGACGGCGAACATCCGGCAAAAGCGAGTATCTTGTCAGGGCTGTCAAAGCGGCTGAAATCTCCGATTTCGGCGAGGATCACGGCGCCGAGGTTAGGGCCAATTCCGGGCACAGAAAGAATGGGGGAATCGATTTTATCAAGTATTACGTTTATCTCGGTCTCTATCTCATTGATCTGCGTATTAAGCTCCCGGATCAAGGTGATTGTGTGCTTTAATTCAAGGGACTTGGCCGGGAGATAGGAACTAATGGAGCGTCGAGCTGCTTCCCGTATTTCATCTGCGGTAGTGCGTTTGAAATGACCTTTTGATTCGGTGGAAAGGAGATTGGTCAGATGCTTTAAATTTGCAGACGCAATCTGGTGAGCACCGGGGAACTCATACAGTATGGCGTATACCGCGTTGCCGTGAAGAGTGGACACCAATCCCTCCAGTTCCGGGAAAAGGATGTTTACTAGGCGAGAGACAGACTGTTTTAGGCGAGCACGTTCAGAAACTTTG
>CAYPAH010000052.1:0-12948 GCA_964408655.1 uncultured Oscillospiraceae bacterium
ATTCCCCCGGGCTCCAGGTTCTTACTCAATTACCCAGAACTATTTTACACTAACAAAAAAACGAACTGGAAAGTTTTGATCGTGAAGGCATATGGATTTTCGCGCATACTAGGTACGGCGGAAAAGACCTTTGCATATCTTGCAGAATGGAGACGCCTTGTTTGAAAAAAGAGGAAGGATAAAGCAAATGGAGGAAACGCGCGTATGCGCTGTTCAAACACAAATATATGAGGCTGATATAGGCAGGCTGATAAAAAAACGGCTGAGCTCCCTACAGGCATATAATAAGCTTGTGAAGGCCGATAAAAGCTCGGCGTTAATGAAAGTTGCCTGCCGCGAGGATGAACGGATATGGATAAAAGCGGTAGCTTCCCTGATACACAGGGATATAGCCTGCCTTGAGCTTGCCGAACGAGTGAATGCGCTCCCCTTGACGGTATCGGAAAAAAAGTGGATATTGCGAAAGGCGATGCAGCTTTCAAAATCGGGATCAGAGCTTTTGATAGAAGAAGGACTGGAAAGCTTTTATAAAGATGAAGACCGCTTGAATTTAGAGGGCTTCGTTCGTTTCAGACTGCCCGAAATGCGTGAGTCGTGGGAATCATGCATAAGGCAGGCCACGGAGGAGTTGCTGCTGAAAAGTGAATATATGAAGCTTGTCGGCGTGCTGGCAAAGTTTGTGCACATGCAGAAGCCGCGCGTAAAAAATATCTATCTTGTATTGCATCCGGATGGCGGCTGCACCTTGACCGATGATAAAAACGTGCGCGTCAACTACGCAAGCTGTAATGAAGAGGGGATCATCAGCGTGCTTATAGGGCTTTCGCCGGAGCATATTACCGTATACGATCTTTCGGGGGGCAGAGCCGAAACTCTTGCGGACGTGCTTTTGCGGGTGTTTGATGACAGGGTAAAATACTTTAAATGAGGAGCCGGCCTGTGTTATAATGTGCGCATGAACAGCACATTGCAGGAAAAAATAAAGCTCTTACCGGAAAACTCCGGCGTTTACAGGATGTATGACGCCAAGGGGGAGATAATTTACGTTGGCAAAGCGGTGAATCTTAAAAACCGTGTCAGCCAGTATTTTCACAAGCAAAATCATCCAAAGGTGGCGGCAATGGTGTCGCATATCGAGGATTTTGATTATATTATCACTAATAACGAGACGGAAGCTCTCACTATGGAAAGCAATCTTATCAAAGAGTGGAGGCCGAGATATAATGTTCTGCTCAAGGATGATAAGCATTTTCCATATGTACGGGTGGATCTTAAAAAGCCTTTTCCGCGCTTTGAGGTCGTGCGAAAAGTAAGGCAGGACGGAGCAAGATACTTTGGCCCATATCTCAGCGGAATAGCGCTTAGGGATGCGCTTACCGCAATACGAGATCTTTTTCCAGTGCGCCACTGCGCCAAGGATATAGAAAAAGCCATGGCGAGGCGGGAGAGGCCGTGCTTAATGTATCATCTGGGGAAATGCTGCGCCCCATGTTCGGGAAACGTGAGCCGCGAAGAGTACCACGAGCTGCTGAAAAATGTGTGCTCCTTTCTTGAAGGCCATACCAAGCCCATTACCGATATGCTCAGCGAACAAATGACGCAGGCCGCCGAAAAAATGGAGTTTGAAAAGGCGGCTCAAATAAGGGACAGAATAAGGGCGATAGAGAGCCTTGGCGAAAAGCAGAGAGCCATATCAACAAGCAATACGGAAAGAGACGTTTTTGCTTTTGTGGGCGGAGAAGCTGGAGCTTTGATATTTGCGCTCTTTGTCAGAGGAGGCAAGGTGGTAGGCTCATCTCAGATGCAAATGCGCTGCACGGATGAAACTTCCGCAGAGGTCATGGCCAGCTTTTTAAAGCAGTATTATTCGGACGTGGGAGCTATACCGAAAGAGATCGTAGTCCATGACATGCCCGACGAGGCAAAAGCTATAGAAGCGTGGCTCTGCGAGCAGAGAGGCTCAAAGGTAGAGCTTATTTATCCGCAACGGGGTGAAAAACGCGCTCAGGCGGATCTGGCATATAAAAACGGAGTGGACGCCATGCATAAGGGACAAGAGCTGGAGCAGCGGGCGTGGGAGCGTGGACAGGGGGCGCTCGTGCGGCTTTGTCAGGTGATAGGACTTGATGTTTTGCCGCAGAGAATGGAATGCTATGATAACTCACATCTTCAGGGCAAGGACACTGTAGGAGCCATGGTGGTGTTTACAGACGGTAAGCCGGATAAAAAGGAATACCGCCGTTTTCGCATAAGATCAGAAACTAACGGAGACGATTACCTTGCCATGCATGAAATGCTCACAAGACGCTTTACCCACGCGGCGGATAATGAGGAAAAATGGATGTCGCTGCCGGATCTTCTTGTCGTGGATGGCGGGATAGGGCAGCTTAATGTGGCGCTTGAGGTGCTTTCCGGCTTCGGCATGGATATTCCGGCTATAGGCTTGGCGGAGCAGCATGAAACGATAATACTGCCGGGTGGAAAAGAAATATCGCTTGACGCTCCCGACGGAGCTCTTCATCTTCTTGAACGTATAAGGGACGAGGCGCACCGCTTTGCGATAACATATCATAGAAGCCTTAGGGCAAAATCAACGCTTTATTCAGAACTTTCCGAAATAGAAGGAATAGGCGAAAAACGCAGGCGAGCTCTTTTTGACGCATTCTTGACTATGGACGCTATACGCGGGGCGGATATTGAAGCGCTGTCCGCCGTTTCGGGGATGAACAAAATTGCCGCCGAGGCTGTGTACAATCATTTTCATTCATGTTAAAATAAACGAATGATGAAATTATTTGCTACCGATATCGATAATACTCTTACCGACATGCCGAGCGATGTGCCCTCAGCTAATTATTACGCTATCAGGCGCGCGATAGATCAGGGCGTATACGTTACGCTTGCCACAGGAAGAGGGCATCTGGGCGCTTCGTCTATAATACGGGCGCTTCATCTTGACGCTTATGTGATATGCTACGGCGGTGCGATAATAGTGGACGCAAAAAGCGGAGAAGCCTTGCTGACCTCCGAGGTGGAAAACCATCTTTTACAGGAGACCCTTGCGCTTGCGGACGAACTTAAGGTTCATTCGCAGATATATCAGGGAGACTGCATCGTTTCCGCAGTTGACGATATTTATACGCAGAGGTATATTCAAAGGCTTGGCCTGCCGGTAAGAATAGAACCGGAGATGCGCCGCATGGAGTGGAAAAATGTGCCAAAGGTGCTTTGGATAGCGCCGCCGGAGCGTGCGGACGAGCTGATTCCGAAAATGCAGGCGCAATTTGCGGGGCGTTTGAAGGTATCGGGTTCCAGCCCCGGATTTATCGAGTTCAATATGCTGGGTGTGGACAAGGGAACGGGACTTGCAAGACTGGCGGAGCATTTGGGGATTGCCAGAGAGGACGTAGTCGCCATTGGCGACAATACTCTCGATCTTGAAATGATAGAATGGGCTGGAATTGGCGCGGCGGTAGAGGACGCGAAGCCCGAGATCAAAGCGATAGCCGATATAGTTACGCCGGCCTGCTCTGATTGCGGCGTTGCGTGGCTGATAGATAAATTACTTCCTCCAAAGGAATAGGACAGGCGTATGGAAAGCATTACTATAGGCGTGCAGGAGCTTGCGGGGGATCTGGAGCTTAAAGCCCTTACTCCGGGGCATGGCTGCATTTTCTTCAACAGCACCGAGATAAACCGGCCGGGTTTGCAGTTCACAGGCTACTATGAATATTTTGCGGAGCGGCGTGTGCAGCTTGTTGGAAATGCTGAGATAGGTTATCTCTATGATCTTGGTGAGGAACAGCTTGCCTCATGCGCAGAGCGTTTTATGTCCGCCGGAATACCATGCGTGGTCTGCGCAAGAGATAAGCAGCCGCCGCAGGCTTTTTTGAATGCGGCTGTGAAATATAACGTTCCGGTATTCAAATCCGATCTGCCAACGGGCGAAATAGGAAACAAAATAACATTATACCTTCAAAACAAGCTGGCGCCCCATATTCTTGCGCATGGCGTATTGCTTGACGTATTTGGCGTAGGCACATTGCTTCGCGGGCCGAGCGGGATCGGCAAGAGTGAGACAGCCTTGGAAATGATAAAAAACGGACATACGCTTGTGGCCGATGATGTGGTGCAGATCAAACGCATTGCCGATACTCTTGTTGGCAGCGCGCCCGAGGCGACGCGAAATCTGATAGAAATACGCGGAATAGGAATAATGGACGTGCGCCATCTTTACGGCGTGGGCGCGGTGCAGCCGGAAAAGACCATCGATATGATTATGGATCTTGAGCTATGGAACGAACGAACCGCATATAATCGCACGGGGGCGGAGGATCACACAGATGAAATACTGGGTGTGCATATTCCGGCGACCCTGCTGCCGGTGAGCCCGGGACGAAATCTTGCTTCTATTATCGGCGTGGCGGCGCGAAGCTTCAGACTTAACCGCATGGGGTATAAAGGCGCCTTGCAATTTCATAAATAAAATCATTTGCTTCGAAGATCTGAATTGAGCATACTGCCATAAACAACAGCGCTTTTTCCAAAGCGCGAACGAATACCGTCGAGAGTGGCGTCTATCGCCTGCTCCCGGCGTTTTTTATCCTGATCCTCAAAGAAATCGAGCTGAATGCCGCATTGACCCGAGAGATCTGAAACGCCTACGCTCAGCATTCGAATGGGCGAGGCGGGATTCCAATTATCAAAAAGCAAAGTCTCGGCGGTGCGCATGATCTCGAGAGTGATATCTGTCGGCGCACGAAGACGCTTTTGTCTGCTTATAACTTTTAGGTTCGGATCTTTTATTTGAATGTGTACTACGCTGCCATAAAGCTTTTTCGCGCGCAGCCGCGTGCCTACCTGATCGCATATAAGAAGCAGGCCGGTGTGTATGTCTTCTTTGCCGATAAGATCTCGCCCAAAGGTGATGTTGTTGCTTATGCTTTTTACGGGATCGCGTTCACCTATATGTTTTACGGGGTTTTGGTCTAGACCGGAGGAATATTTCCATATGATCTCGCCGGTTTTGCCAAGCAAACGGCAAATATGCTCACATTCGGAATTGGCAATATCGCCAATGGTCTTTATTCCGTAACGCTGTAAAAGCTCGGCGGCGGATTTGCCGACAAAAAGCATATCTCCTATAGGGAGCGGCCAAAGTATTTCCTTGAAGTTTTCTCGAGTAATAACGGTGGTGGCGTCGGGCTTTTTATAATCTGAGCCAAGTTTGGCAAAAGTTTTATTGAATGAAACGCCGACAGATATGGTGAGGCCAAGCTCTTCGCGGATTCGTTTTCGCAAGGCGTCGGCAATGGTTTTTCCGTCCCCGAAAAGATGCTGGCTTCCGGTTACGTCAAGCCAGCTTTCGTCTATGCTGAAGGGCTCTACCTGATCGGTGTATTCACCGTAGATATTATTGATTAGCTTGCAATATTCTTCGTATTTATGATGATGCGGAGTTATAAGAACCAGATTCGGACATTTGCGCTGAGCCTGCCAGATCGGTTCGGGAGTTCTCACTCCGTAGGCTTTGGCAAGCTCATTGCGCGCTAAAATTATGCCGTGCCGTTTTTCGGGATCGCCGCATACGGCCATTGGAACGTTTTTAAGCTCCGGACGGTCTATGCATTCTACCGAGGCAAAGTAAGAGTTACAATCACAATGCAATATAACGCGATCCATAATAGCTTTGCTTTCAGACGGCAAAGGCTTTGTTATTTAAACAAAGGGCTTTTGCACCTGTCGCATTTGCGGTTTGATATGGGATTTTTTGCAGAGCAGACGTTGCAGAAGATGATATCGTCATTCGTCTTGTCTCGCTTTTCAAAGGTGCCGAATACGGGATAATAGCGCACCTTGTCACCAACATGATAATAATCATAAAACGAGCTGTCGTTCTTAACGCGCAGCTTTTTTCTGCCGCCGCCGTTTCCGTGGAACACCACGGTGTAATCTATGCGAGCCTTGTCTTTATTTTTTTTGTCAAAATGCTCTACGCTGGTCTTGTCCGCAACGGTTCCTTCCCAAATGGGCTTATTCAAAGAGAAGAGCCTGATATAGGAAATGGCTACCATAATAAGGCCAAGGGCAAAGCCAACAATAACGGCAAGCTTTAGCGGAATACTATCGATAAGCAGTCCTGCCACAATAAAGCCGACAGGAAAGATTATTCCAAAGATTATTCCGAACATGCGCGCGCTTTTTTTCTGTCGGAGCGCGGCTTTTTGTATCATTGGGTCGTCAAGCTTGTCCGACCAGCCGGAAAGAGGATTTTCATTTTCCTCGGCAGCTTCGGCGGCCACCGCAACTTCGGCGCCCTGTACGGGCAGATCTATAGAAACCTTATCTTCTGCGGCGGGTTCAATGGCTATGCCACAGGCGGGGCATACCGCAGCGCCTGATTCAATTTCAACGCCGCAATTTGTGCAATGCATAAAAATACCTCCGTATGTATTTCGTTTACTTTTCTGCTTTCATTATAAAGTAATTCGGCGATGCTTGCAATCAGCTTTCAGCCGGAGGCTCGACATTGGCTCCGGCCTTGTTTGCCTTGCGCTCGGCTCTTAAGCGCCGCTTTTCTGCGCGGCGGTTCTTTTTATCCTGCTTGCGTTCCTTGCGGGAATCCTTATCAAAGATAAGGTAGAAGGTGGGTATGAGCACAAGCGTAAGAATGGTGGAGAACATAAGGCCGCCGATGACCGCAACGCCCAGGCTTCGCATTATTTCCACAGATGAGCCGAAAGCCATGGGGATAAGTCCGCAAACAGTGGTGAGGGTGGTCATCAAAATAGGGCGCAGACGGGTCTTTCCCGCGAAGAGCAAAGCTTCTTCCGCACTGAGCCCCTGCGTACTGCGAACGTTATTTGTGTAATCTATGAGCACGATCGCGTTGTTAACGACGATGCCGCAAAGCATTACTATGCCAAGCAGCGACGCGAGGTTTATCGTGCTTCCTGCTAAAAACAGCGCGAGGAAAGCTCCGGTTAGCGCGAACGGAACACTTATCATAACTACGGCGGAGAAACGAAGCGACTCAAACTGCACTGCCATAACTACAAAGACGAGATATACCGCTACAAGAAGCGCGTTGCCGATAGCCTGAAACTCTTCATTCATGGTCTGCATGTCGGAGCCTTCCGCAAATTTAACGCCGCTGGGCATATCTACGGTTTCGTTTACCTTGGACATGACCTGCTGAGTGAGGCTGCTGATGTTGAGGCCGACCTTAGGCGTGCCGTATATCGCTACAAGATATTGCCCGTCCTGTCTGGTAAGAGCCTGCGGAGAAACAGAATATTCTATCTCCGCAATATCCATAAGCGCTATCTGTCCGCCTGTGGGTGTGTCAAGCATCAAGCCATAAAGATCGCTGATATTGCTGTAGCGATCCGACTCATATTCTACTTTAACATCATATTCGGTGTTGCTTTCTGTGTATTGCATCGCGGTCACGCCGGAAAGCTTCTGATTAACGCTTAGCAGCGCTGTTTGAGGCGTAAGACCGACTGAACCTGCAAGTATGGGATCGACTATGATCTTTGCCTGAGGTGATCCATCGGTCAAACTGGTGCTGACCTGATCGAATTCCTTCATGGACGTCATAACATCCTTGACCATGGCGGTCGCTTCCTTCAGATCGTCAAGGTTTTTGCCCTGCAAGGTGACCTGAACATCGGTCGCGGTGAGGGAAAGGCTAAGCGAAGCCTGCGCGGAGACCTGGCAGTTGGGCAGCGTAGCGGTCTTCTCGCGTATATGCTCAACAAATTGATCCGTGGTCATTGAAGCATTTTCTTTTAATGTTATTTCTACCGATCCTGCGCCGCCGCCGCCCATCATGCCGCTGATGCCTGAGCTTGAGCCGCCGCTGATGGAATAGCTTTTTACATCCGGCTCCGCCTTGACTATTTCTTCGATCTGTTTGAGAATTTCTATTCCTGCGTCAAGGCTAAGGCCGTTTCGCATTTCTATATTAAGAGTAAGCGAATCGGTGCTGTTATCGGCCATCAGTTCCATATCGAGCTGTGTAAAGAGAATGAAGGTGCCTAACAGGAGCGCTATAGCTGTAAAAACGACGGTCTTTCTCTTATGTAAGAGCTTGCCCATGAGTTTTACATAGGCGTCTTCAACTTTGCCAAGAGCGTTTATGATGCGAGTGCCTTTTTTCTCCAAGGGATGGAAACGAATGAAAAGCAGCGGCACGATGGTGATGGCGCTTACAAGGGAGGCTACCAGAGAGAACACGATAGTATAGCAGATATCATGGAACATCTGTCCGGCCATGCCCTTCATAAGACCGATGGGAAGGAAAACGACGATGCTTGTGAAGGTGGAGGAAATTATCGCTCCTGTAACTATATTTGCTCCCTCAACGACATTATCCTCAAAGCTGCGCAGCTCATTTTGAGAGCGGAAGCAGCTATCGATAACGACGATGGAGTTATCAACGAGCATACCGATGCCGATAAGCAAACCGCCAAGAGAAACGATATTCAGCGACATATTGAATACCGACATGAGCATAAGCGCAGCGAAGACGGAGAGCGGCATGGAAAAGCCGATGATGAGCGAGGTGCGCCAATCCCCAAGGAAGATCCAAAGGACGGCCATGGCGATAAGCATACCTTCAAGAAGAGCTAAAGCAACATCTTTAAGATTGCTCTTTATTTCTTCGCCGCTGTTATAAAATACGGAAAGCTCCAAGCCGAGATTGCCGCTGTTCAGCTTTTCAACGCAAGCTAAAACGCCATCGCAGATCTCAACAGTATTAGCGCTTTGATTTTTTGCTATGGAAAGGCTTATTGTTTCCTTGCCGTCCGTGCGGTTATATCCGCTTGAATCTTCATCCGCCATGCTTACGATCGCGATATCGCTGATATGTATAACGTCGCCGGTGGAGAGGGTGAGAGGAATGTCTTCAATAGCCATATAGCTTGAAAGCTCGCCGCTGCCAAGCATGGAGACGTTGATATTCCCGCGATTTAATGAGCCGATGGAAAGATTATATTCTGAGCTTGCTATCGCGTTTGCGACGGATTGCATGGTCAGGTGATACTGGGTCATCTTGCTCTCGTTTAGCAAGACCTGTATGTATTTGCGCGAACCACCTGAAACCGATACGTCTGCAACGCCCTCGATCTTTTCCAGCTCGGGAACTACAGTATCTTCAATATATGCTTTGGTATTATCACTGGCGTCGGCCTGCACCGAAAGCATCATTATCGAGCTGTTTGAAAGCGCTTGAATATTAAGCTCCATAAGAAGGGGCTTATCGCATTTTTCCGGCAGGCTGAGCGAAGCCGTGGCGAGCGCGGAGTCCACGTCGGAATATTTTTTATCAAGGTCAACGCCGTATTCGAATTGCATCATTACCATTGACACACTGTTTGACGAATTTGAATACAGCATGGAGATCTCTGTTATATTTGACAGGGATTTTTCAATGACCTCGGTTACCATGGAATCGACCTCTGACGGGGTCGCGTTACGGTAAGAGGTCATTATCATCAAAATAGGCATTTCCATGGCAGGCATGGATTCAAGCGGCATGTTCAAAACGGAGGAAAACCCGAAAACTATCAGACTTACTACGCAAAGAAGTATGCAAACCGGCCTTTTAACTGAAAAACGGGGCAATGAAAACATATGGCTGACCTTACTCGATCACTTCGATCGTATCCGCGGGGGATGTGAAATCCGGTGCTTTAACTTCCGTACCGGAGGCTTGCAAAGCGTCGCAGCGCACGATAGAGCCGTTTCTAAGCTCCGGATGCCATGTGGTGATAATAGCGTCGGAAGCCGTTATCCCGTCGATTACCTCCACTTCGCTGCGTGTGGACATGCCTAATGTAAGGTCGCACCTTACGGCTGTGCCATCCTGATAAGCAAGCACATACGGTTGGTCGCCGTCATATTGAACATAATCTAAAGGCAGGGTCAAAACATTCTTTGCCTGCGCGGTTGCCGCGCGTACCTTTACTACCATTCCCGTGCGCTCAAGACCGGCATTTACGGGCAGAGAGGCTTTGGCAGCATAAAGGCCGCTTCCGGCAGAGGTGGAATTGGCGATCTCTGTGAGCTGAGCTTCGTAGCTTTGCCCGTTTGCTATAACGGTGAGGGGAGATCCGATGGACAATGCGTTTGCTCCATCCTCAGAAACGCTGAAGCTGATAACGGGAGCCGTATCATCCGCCGCGATAACATACATGGAAGCCGCCGCGGAAGCATAGTTGCTGGCAACGGCATTCTTGCTGGTTATCGTTCCGGAAACAGGGGCATATACCTTGCATTTTTCAAGATTTCTTTGCGCCGTGTCTACCGATCGCTGAGCATTGTCGCAGCTAAGCTTCAAGGTGGCAAGAGAAATTCCGTTCAATGCCTGCGTTTCAGCAGTGCCCAGACCGTCGGCTATGCTGTAGGTTTGGGCATAATAATCGTAGTTTTTGGTTATGCTGCGAATCGAGCTGTCTATAGTGCTTGCAGAGGTATCATATTGCTTTTCGTATGCATCCAAAGCGGATTGCGCGGTTTTTTCAGCGGTGGCAGTAGCTGAAACAGCGCCCGCGGCGTTGGTGTATTTTATCTGCTGGTCATACACTTCCTGACTAAGGCTTGTATCGCTTTTCAGCGCACTGCTTATTATCAGGCTGATCTCGGGACTTGAGGTCTTCTTGATGTAATTTATAAGCCCGTCGCTGCCAACTCCGGCCAAAACCGGATTATTTGCCCAGATCGCGACCTTTGACACAGTTTCGGCTTCAACGCTCGCAAAAGCAGCCTGCGCTTTGTTCTTTGATGAAGTTGCATCCCAAAGCGCGGCAGTATAGCTGTCGAGGGTGTCATTAAGCTGACGCCCGCTGCGAAGCGTTTCATAATATTTATCGAGAAGATCGCTGAGCGACTTGCTGTTGCTGAGCTGCTTGGTCTGATATCCGCTTCCGGAGGTGGATATAGCCTGCGTCGTCTGCGCCTGTTGATAGCCAAGCTGCGCGGCCGCAAGGGCTGACTGTGCCCCGGCGAGAGCCGTGCGCATATCCGTGTCGTCAACTTCCATTAAAAGCTCGCCTTCGAAAACATATTCGCCGCTGTTCTTGTATGTGTTCAGAATTTTCGCGGGAACCTCGGAATAAACGCTTACGGAGATTCCTGATTCGACTCGTCCGACAAACTCGGTGCTGCGCTCAAGATCCATGCGGCTTGGATATGCTATCTGAACCTCGATGGCGTTTGCCGCCGCGTCGTCAGCAGCCGCGTCGGCGGGGGAAGCGGGAGAACATCCCGAAGCGATAGAAAAGATCAACACAGCCGAAAGAAATACATAAAAAAAACGATGCTTCATATAATACCTTCATAATGTAAAATGTAACGTCTAATGATACTACAACCATTAAATGCATGCAACAATCATAATAGAAGCAGGGAAAGCATGGAAGATATGCTAATCCCTGCTTGTGGTGAAAAATCGAAATTAAGGCTTTACGAGAATTTGAGCCAAAGCGGAATCCTTGCCGAGAATAATGGTCTTTTCATTTCCGTCGAGCGATTTCTCCAATGCGTCAAGCGCACGGGTGAAGGAATAGAAGCTTTGCTTTTCTTCGGTATTATATGCTTCGGCAAGACGGCGCATATATTCCTGTTCACCTTCGGCTTCAAGCTTCGCGGCGTTTGCCTGCGCGTTTGAAACGAGTATATTGACCTGCTTATCTACGTCGTTTCGAATTATCGAGGCCTCATATTCACCGTCAGCCATGTATTTTTCCGCAATCTGCTTACGCTCGGAAATCATGCGGGCATATACGGCCTGCTCGTTTGCCTCAGGAAGATCGAGCCTTTTTATCTTAACGTCTACTATGCCGATGCCGTAGTTTTGCGAAAGGCGTGAAACGTTATCGGTGATCCCTTCATATATATCGTTTCTGTTTGTTGCTTCGCCTTCGTTGATAATATCCTTTTGCGCCATCGTGCCCATTACGTTTTTAAGCGCGTTATATGTAAGCGCGTCAAGCCGCTGCTCCGCAACGGTGGTGTTGCCGAGGGTTTGATAAAACAGAAGAGGGTCTTCTATCTGCCAAAGCACATAGCTGTCCACCGTCATGTTCTGTTTATCGGCCGTTAGCACCTCTGAAGGCGAAATGTCATAAAGCATGACGGCTTTCGGGAAGGTCTTTATCGAATCGAGGAACGGTACCTTGAAATATAGTCCGGCGCTTTCGGCGGTTTGAATGATTTTTTGAAAGCGCACCACACATGCATATTCTTTTTCTTTAACGATATACAGGCCTGAGCCGAGGCCGATGAGAATGACGAGAACGAGAACTATCAAAATAATAGATTTAATTTTCATTTGTATTACCTCCCTGAGCCGCGCCGGAAGCAATGAAGCTTTCTAAAGGAAGCATCATGCTTACATCACTGCCTTCACCGGAAGAATCGATATAGACCTTTACGCCGGGAAGCGTTTTTTCAATGGTCTCATAATACATACGGGAGCGGGTGATCTGCGGATTTCTGGAATATTCTTCATACATAGCTTCAAACATTGCAACCTGCTCTACGGCTTCGTTGATGCGCTTCTGCTTGAGATATTGAGCATTTTGAGTCAGCTCGTCCGCTTTTGCCTCGGCGGCAGGAAGCTCGGCGTTTCTATAAGCCTTGGCTTCGTTGATTATTGTTTCAGCGCTCTGCTTTGCGGTTTCAACCGACTTAAACGCTTCGGTGACCTCTGCTGTAGGAGGCTCGCTGTCTTGAATTTTTACGTCGGTAAGCATAAGACCGATATCATATTCGCGCAATATTTCGGTAATAAGCTCTTTAACCTGCATCTGTACGGCTTCCTTGCCATCGGTCAACACAGAATCGACAGGGGCTGTGCCAACTACGTTTCGCACCTGGCTTTGCACAAGATTCTTCAATATCTTTTCCGGTTCATATGATCCGAAGAGATATTTTACC
>CAYPAH010000053.1:0-12944 GCA_964408655.1 uncultured Oscillospiraceae bacterium
GCATACCGGGCTGCATTTCCCAAACATAAATATGCTCCTTGCCCATGGAAAGAAGCATAGGAATATCCTCCTCGCGAATGATATGCCCCTTGCGGAACTGTGCGTCCTTATATTCTCCCTTTACTATGCGGGTGAGGTCATGGCAGAGCACCTGCCCCACGGCCTGCTGAACGGGTATCTTTTTCATTTTTATATCTGTCCTTTGCTGTTTCCCTTATTTTTTCTTGTTCAAGCTTAACATATGAGCAAAAGAAAAGACAATGCCGTTTGTTCGGCATTGTCGAATTATGATTCATTATTGTCGAAAGAAATGCAGGCTGCCGCGGCAAGATCCGCCCTCAGTTCAGCTCTATCGTTTCAAGATCATAGGGAACATACAGCCCGCCGCCGAAATATTCCGCGCCCTCGTTAGAATAAAGCTCTTTGCGCCTTGCGATGTTCTTATCCTCGGTATGATAGAGAATAAGATTTTTCACTTTCAGCCTTTCCGCCAGCGCACAAGCGTCCATAACGGTGCTGTGATCTTTTTCATAAGGCTTGAAAAGCTCCGCCTGAGAATGCAGGCAAAAGGCTTCGTGCATAAGCCACCTGGCGCCCCCGGCATATTCTTTTTCGCAGTCCTTATAAGGCTCGTCGCCGCAGCAGCAAAGTCTTTCACCGTTAGAGAGCCACATACAAAAGCCGAACTGCTTTGCTTTGTTTGATTCTATATCGAAAAATCTGACTTTGCGGCCGATGATGGTTTTTTCCTCGCCGTCTTCAAGCGCTATTATATGCAGGCGTGTGCCGATAAAGCGCGTCTCTTTTTCTTTAAAGAGCATCCCGGCAAAGCTTTTGAGCAGCTCGCAAAGCTCGCCGTGCGCATATATCCTGGCCTCGCCTTCGTAGCTGTTTCGCGACATGCCCTGACATATCATGCGTATCATCCAGATAATGCCGAGCAAATGATCTATATGCTTGTGCGTGACGAAGATATCCCTTACGTCTTTCCAGTCTACCTGCGCGCTTTTCAAACGGCTGAGCAGCTCGCTGCCACCGCCGCCGTCAACAAGAAAATGCTCTCCGTTTTCAGAAAGCAGAAAACATGTGTTATAGCACTCCGTCACCGAAGCGTTTCCCGTTCCAAGCATCGTCAGCTTCATAAATCAAAGACCTCTGCAATTATTCTCAAATTATTTCTGTGAGCTATTATAGCATAAGGACGTCCCTTGTGCGCGCACAAAAACAAAAAACCGTCATCCCTTGCCGCCGTGCCGCTCAGGATGACAGTTTGATATCACAACAAAAATTCCTGTTCAATCGTGATAGCGCTGTATATAGTCCTTTCCCTCGTGCTCATAGACCGCCTCGGTATCTTCAACAAGAAGCCGCGTAAAATCCTCTTCCGTTTCAAATGAAACACAGCTTCCGCAGGATGCGCTCAAGCTGCGCGGCACGGGCATCATTCGTCCGTCTATCCCCGCTTCGGTGAGAGCTTTTGTAAAGCACAAGGCCGCAAAATGCGTATGAAAGGTCGCAATATACCGCATGAGCTCATTATGCGCCGATCATTTGCTTATGGCAAGAGTGAATATGCCTTCATCTTCGCTGACGCTCACCTTATAACCGGCGTTTGCGGCGTAGCGCGTGACGTTTTCAAGAGCCACGCGATTATCCACCTTTACTTCAACTCCTTCTGGAGAAGCGGCGATGGCCTTTCCCGTCAGCACGACCGGCTGCGGGCATGAAAGGCCGCAGGCATCTATAGTTTTCATATGCATTTACTCCTTTGCCTTTTTCGTGTTGCACAGCGCGATTATAAACGTTGCAGCGAGGAATATGATGACCGCGATCTTGCCGGCGGGGCTGGGGCCATCGGCCGAAGCCGCAAGCTTAAAGTTATGGCAGAAGGCCGCGCCGACAAACATGCCAAGCACAGCAACGCCGCTGTCGGCATTTCCGCTGCCCGCAAGAATGAGCTGGCGCAGGGGGCAGCCGCCAAGCAATACGCTTGCAAAGCCGACAAGTATCATGCCAAGCGCGTTCCAAAGCCCGTCAGTGTGAGCGATCGGCTGCTCCGCAAAGCCGAATTTCAGACTTCCGGTAATAGCATTGCCGATAAGCGCCGCCGCGATTATGCCGATAAATCCCCAAAGCAGATGAAAATCCTTGAACATGACCGCATCTCTGATTCCACCTACCATGCAAAGGCGAGTTTTCTGCGCCAACGCGCCAACGATAAGTCCCGCCGCCAAAGCAACGATGATGGGCGCGTGCTTTGAGCCGGGGCCGGACTCGCTGAAGAAAACAGCGGAAGAACCGCAAACGAGCAGCAGGAACACAGCCACCGCCGCCGCGGGAGCCAGATATCCTTCAAGTTTTGGGAGCGTATAGCTGCGCTTGAGCGTGAAGCCCTTGTTCAGGAAAAGAACACCGAGCAATATGCCCGCCACGAATCCGACAAGGCCAACGATAGCGTTGAGATCGCCGCCGCCGATGCGAAGCACCATGCGCAGCGGGCAACCGAGAAACATCAGCGCGCCGACCATAACGCCGAATGCGAGAACGAATCTCGTCAGCGGAGCGCTGCCGCCGTTTGCCGAAAATTCCTTGCCGGCAAGCGACATGATAAACGCGCCCAGTATCAGGCCAACGATCTCGGGACGGATATATTGAACCACCTCGGCTCTATGCAAGCCCAAAGCGCCCGCGGTGTCCCTGATGAAGCAGGCTATGCAGAAGCCCATGTTTCCGGGATTTCCCATAAGCGTGAGAATGACGGCAATAGCGCCGACACATATTCCCGTTAATACGATCCAACCGTGTTTTTTGACAAAAGTCATAGTTTACCTCCATGGTTTGAGCTTTTTTGACCTTATCAAGCATAATACGGACAGGCAAAAGAAACAAATAGCTTCTTTAGTTCAAAAGGATTTTGTTATCGATTTTATCGATATTAGATCCTCTCCCTCGCGTCATTTAATAATCCGTTGTAAATCTCTACAAGCTGGCTTACAATATTTCTATATCGCAGAATAAACCATTCCAGCAAGGAGGCCGCCATGAAAAGGACTCTCGCAATATGCCTTTCGCTCACGCTGCTGCTGAGTTTATGCGCTTGCAGCTCAGGTGAAAACGATATTTCTCCGGATGCCGCGCCCTCCTCTGTAAGCGAAGACTCCGCCTACGGCGGAACCGCGGCCGCAGACGCCGCATTTTCAGATCGCGACCTTGACGGAAGCTGGCAGGACGCTTCCGCCACATATATTTCTCTTGGCGATTCTCCCTCTATAAACGGCGGCGGGGCAAGCTTTGACGGGGGCATACTGCGTATACGCTCCGGCGGGATATATGTGCTCAGCGGCAGCATGAGCGGATGCCTCGTCGTTGAGGCCACAAAAAGCGACAAGCTGCAGATCGTGTTGAACGGAGCAAGCATTTCATCCGCAGACGGCCCCGCCGTTTATATCAAAAAGGCCGATAAGGTATTTCTCACTGTGGCTGATGGAACCGAAAACGAGCTCATCGACAGCAAAAGCTATGCTCCCGACGATGAAAACCCCAACGCCGCCCTTTACAGCAAGGAGGATCTGAGCATAAACGGCGCAGGCACTCTGAATATTACCGGAAATTACAAGCACGGCGTTTCATCAAAGGACGATCTGGTTATATCGAACACAACGCTGAATATCAGCTCGGCCGGAGACGGGCTTCGTGGCAAGGACTGCTTAAAGGTGAAGGACGCCAGGCTGAATATCACCTCGCTTGGAGACGGGATGCAAGCTTCCGGTTCAAAAGATGCTTTGGCCGGATATATGCTTTTAAACGGTGGCAGCTATTCCATAAATTCGGTGAACGACGGGATGCAGGCAGCTTCCTCGCTGACTATAACAAACGGCAGCTACAGCATTATAACGGGCGGTGGCAGCGCGGGCGCGGTATTTGACGCAAATGACAGCGGCGACGAGCTACCCTCGTCAGAAGAGGATAGTATAAGCGCTCAAGCGAGCGATGCGCCCTCCTCCCTCAGCGATACGCCCAGCGCAAAAGGAATAAAGGCGAACGGCTCTATAAGCATCAGCGGTGGCAGCTTTGAGCTTGACTGCCTTGACGACGGAGTTCATTCCGGCGGCGACATATCGTTTTCTCCCCTAAGCATGAGCATAAGCTCGGGCGATGAGGGAGTGCAGGCGACCGGCAGGTTCAGTATGCTTGGCGGCGAGCTTAAAATAAGCAAGAGCCGAGAAGGCATTGAGGGAAAAGATATTTATTTCAAGAACGGCTCGGCCTATGTCGCCGCCTTTGACGACGGAGTGAACGCAGCGGGAGGCGCGGATGATTCCTCGGCGGAAAGCAGGCCTCCCGAGGAGAGCCTTTCAAGCGCCAATATAGGAACCATCAAAATAGAAGGCGGCGCATTGACGGTGAACGCCGGCGGCGACGGGCTGGACGCAAATCGCGATATTTATATAAGCGGAGGAGAGACCACGATTTACGGCCCCGTAGACGAAGAAAACAGCGCTATCGATTATGTTGGCAAATGCGAGATCAGCGGCGGCAGCTTCGCGGCGGCCGGCAGCTATGGCGAAGAGACACAGTTTTTCACGGCAGGCGCAACGCAGCTTTCACTGATAATAAATTACACAGAAACACAAAAGGCAGGATCAGGCGCATTTATTAAGGACGCAAACGAAAAAACGCTGATCGGCCTCACGCCCGAAAAGGATTATGAGCTTGTGATATTCAGTTCTCCCGCGCTAAAGCAAAATGAAAGCTACGCATTGTATTGCGGCGAAAGCAGGCTTGCGGAGCTTAAGACAGGCTCTTCGAACGCCTTCAACGAAAAAGGAGAGGCGCTGAAGCTCTCTTCACCCGTAAGCTAAGCACAGCGTGGCTCGCGCAGCTAAAAAAAGGGATGCTCTTTAGCGAAAAATCGTGTACAATGATAAATAGATAATTATGTGTTTTTCACGATTTGAAGTATTTTAAGGAGTTAAGGATGCGGAACAAAGGCTTTGCGGTTCTTTCGGCGGTTCTTTGCCTGTTTTTGCTGTGCTCGTGCGGGCAGCAAAACGCTAACGCTCCGCAGGAAGCCGCCGCTGAACCCGCCCCCTCCGTTACGGAAGAAGCGGGCGTGAACAACAGCAGCCTGCTTTCGCTTATTTCCAGCGTGGATGATGACGAGCCCGAGGGTCAGATCACCGGAACGGTCGTGAG
Source organism: uncultured Oscillospiraceae bacterium (assembly GCA_964408655.1). GTDB lineage: Bacteria > Bacillota > Clostridia > Christensenellales > CAG-138 > JAQVRG01. Next base: position 5,197 of record CAYPAH010000053.1, read on the forward strand.
CCAGTATAAAAACGCCATTGCCGTAAACGTTGGCCGCTCCACCTTCGTTTTCATGCTCACTCTCATCCCCGAAACGCAAGTCTCGCCCGGCGACATAGTTACCGTTCATTATATCGGCGACACAGCCCTTTCGCCCGGAGCCATATCCGTTGTGAAAAACGGCTCTAGCACGCCCATATCAGCCGTAAGCGGTGTTGTAACAAAATTCAAAGACTGGACCATGCATATCCAGACCATAACCGGCAGCATATTCGGCTTTGCGCTCACGGAGGACACTCTTTACGAGGGTTCTTCCTGGGACGAACCCAAAATAGGCGACGCGGTAATGGTGAATTATACGGGAGAACTGATAGACTGCCCCATTGCAAACGGCGTTACCCTTCTTTCGCTTGCGGACGAAGGGCCTTTGGCAAACCGCACGATAAAGGGCAAGGTTACCGCTCTCAGCGCTGATTCCATAACGATCTTGGCCTCTGACGGCAACAGCTATACCTTTAAGCGCAACGCGGACACAGAAGTCAGCGGCAATTACGCTTTGACCGTTGGCGCTACCGTGCGCATAACCTTTGACGGCTATGCGGCAAGATCTCCTTTGGCTAAGCATATCAGCGTTATAGCTCCTCTGCCCACGCCCACGCCCAGACCTACGCCCGCTCCTACGCCTTCGCCCACTCCTAAACCAACGCCTACGCCTACCTGCAAGCCTACTGCGACGCCGGGCAAGACCACTACGCCCATTACGCCCACGCCGCTGCCCACGATAACTACCTCGCCCGTTACGCCCACGCCGCTGCCTACGATAACCACCTCGCCTGTTACGCCGGTTCCTACCATAACCGCCGTACCCTCTATAACGCCCTCGGAATCCCCCTCGCCTTCGCCTTCCGAGTCTCCTTCTCCTTCGCCAAGCGAATCTCCCTCGCCTTCGCCCTCTGAAGAACCCTCGCCATCACCAACGCAGATCCCCTCAGATGGCAACACGGGCAGTTAAGGAGCTATTATCATGCAGAGATCCGTATTGATAACAGGCGCCTCGCGCGGCATTGGCAGAGCAACCGCCTTACGTTTTGCGGCGGCGGGCTATCGCGTGGGAATAAACTATAACAAAAGCGAAGCCGATGCTCGCGCCCTGCTGGAGGAAATACGGCAAAGCGGAGGAACGGCGGAGCTTTATCAGGCGGACGTTTCAAACGAAGAGGCCGCAGCGGGTATGTGCGCCGCCTTCGGAAATTGCGATGTGCTGATAAACAACGCCGGCATTGCATGGGACGGTTTGATAACGGATATGGACGCTTCAATTTGGCAGCGCATATTCGCGGTGAACGTAAACGGCGCTTTTTACTGCGCCAGAGCTGTTCTGCCTAAAATGATCTCGCGCAAGCATGGCTGCATTCTTAATGTTTCATCTATGTGGGGCCGCAGCGGGGCTTCCTGCGAGGTGGCATACAGCGCCTCAAAGGCTGCGCTTATCGGTTTCACCAAAGCGCTTGCCAAAGAGCTTGGCCCTTCCGGGATAAGGGTGAACTGCGTCGCTCCCGGCCTTATTGACACCGCTATGAACGCGCATCTTTCCCCCGAGGATATAAAAGCCGTCGCGGACGAAACTCCGCTTATGCGCACAGGCAGCGCCGGTGAAGTGGCTGAAGCCCTTTTCTTTCTCGCTTCGCCTCAGGCCGCCTTTATCACAGGACAGATCCTAGGCGTTGACGGCGGATTCGTAATTTGACCTTAAGCAAAAAACGCAATAAAAAAGAGCCCTCAGCAGGCTCTTTTCTTTGGCGTTTTTCAGGCCACCCGTTCATCCACCGCGCGGACAAAATCATGGATGCAGTTCAGCTTGGACTCGTCCTCTATCAAAATATCGAACTCATCCTCCATGCACATGACAAGCTCACACATATCAAGAGAGTTGATGTTGAGCTGTGACACCGTAGCGTCCTCCGTGATCTGCTCGCTGGGTATGCCGGTGACGTCGTGAACTATGTCACGCACCCTTTCAAAACTTTCCATCTTTCAAGGTCCTCCGGTAATCCATTCATATAATACGAATAATTGCGCGCCGACAAAACATCGACACGCAATTATACATTATTATGCGTTTATCTGTCAAGCAAAGCGAACAAGCTCTTACGCGGCGGGCTCTTCTGCAAGCTTGGCGGCGTCTTCCTTCGCGCAATAGTCGCAGGGATCGCTGCGCTTTGCTTCAAAGGCTTCGTCTATAGTGCCGTAATAAACATTCTTGGAATTCGCAATGGTGTGACAATCGGGATCGTAATGATAGCTCTTGCCGAACTGAGTCCAATACACCGTGCTTCCGTCAAGCGAGTTCTCCGCCACGTCCTCTTTGGCGCTGGCAAGCTGCTCTTGCGAGACGGGATTATAATCAACCGAGGCCAGCGAAGCAACCACAAGCGCGGCAGCAGCCACGATAGAAGCGATCTTCTTGGTCTTTTTATCAAGATCCTTATTCGTGAGCAAGAGGATCAATATGGGCAGGAAGGCAATTATGCTCATTATCACGCCCAAATTGTTGTTCAAAATGAACTTTGCCTTGTTCGCTTCGGAAGCGGGGTCTATATGGTTGGCCTTTTTCCAAAGCTGAGAGGCAACGACCACCGCCACAAGATCTACGGCGAGCGCGCCAAAGAAGAACAGCTGGAACTTTTCGGCGGGCACATACATGGTCTTGTTAAGCATGAGGATCGCAAGAACCTCAAAGGCGATACCGACGAGCCACAGTACCCATGCGCCGATGCGGAAGCCCTTTGCGCGTTCGGGGCGCGTCTTGCCGCTGGTGCTGTGATCTACATGGGTGAATTCCTGCTCGCGCTCCTCAGAGCTCTTCTTGGCGGGACGCTTTTCTTCCTCCTGCTCGGGCGCTTCTTTTTTAGGAGCGGCCTTTTTAGGAGCTTCTTCTTTTTCGGCCTGCTTCTTGGGCGCAGCCTTTTTGGGCGCTTCATCATCGCCCGCCTTGATAAAATTGCGTTCTACGGGTTTCTTTTCGTCAGCCATGTGTTAAATATCCCCCTTGTCTGCGTTTATTGCATTTGTCATTTTTCCGCTTCGGCCATGCTATCGCGGATTCGACATTATTTGGCATATGTTCAGTATAAAGTTTTCTCTCATTCAAGTCAACCGCGTTCATAAGCTTGCGGCTGTGGAAAAATCGCTTTCGATATTGTAGAATAATGTTGATATTTCTCGTAGAATACTGTAGATAATAAACAGGAGGAAGGGCGATGCGGCGCAGATTTTCAACAGCAGGCATAATAATATCGGCTCTCCTTTTGATATCTGTCATTCTGCTCTTTTATGTCGTATACGCTCCCAACGCGAAAGAAAATCTTCTTTCCCTTGCCGCACCCGGCACAGGCGCGCAGCAAACGCCCGAGCTCCGTTTTCCATCTTCTTCGCCTGCCGCCGCCTCGCCCAAGCCCTCCCCTATGCTCACGCCCAAGGCCGCCACTCTCGATATCTTTATTCGCGATGTGGGACAGGGCAACTGCGCCTTTCTCCGAAGCCCTTCGGGAAAAACTATGCTTATCGACACGGGAGAAGCTGATTATGCGCCCTCCGTAATTGCTTTTTTAAGCTCGCAAAAGATAAAGCGGCTCGATCTCGCCATAGCCACACATCTGCACAGCGACCATGCCGGCGCATATCCCGAGCTGATCGGTGCTTACAGGCCATATTCATTTTATATGCCCGCGGAAGAGCTTTCATCCATGAGCGCGCTTTCCTCCGCGCTCAATAAAGCAGATACGCAAGTCGTTCCCGTTTGCGCTGGGGCGATCATCCCATGGGATGACGAGGTGGAAATAAAAGTGCTTTCTCCGATCGATGATATGAATTATCCCGATGAAAACGAGCGCAGCCTTATTCTGCATATACGCTATGGTGAAACCGCGATATTATTTGCCGGAGATACCGGCGCATATGCCGAGGATCTAGCCATGCGGGTCTTTCCCGAGGAGGCATTTCGCGCGGATCTGCTCATGGCGGGTCATCACGGCTCGTCAAGCTCTACGACGCCGCGTTTTCTTCGCGCCGTTTCACCAAGCTTCGTTTTTATCTCCTGCGGCCTGAACAACAGCTATGGTCACCCTCACCAGAGCGTACTCAATCTGCTCAAAAAGCAGACCGAGAACATATATCGCAGCGATATAAACGGGAATTGCAGTATACGCATGGACGGAAGCTCCGTATTTGTTGAGAGCGAACGGTAAAACCCAAAATGCAAAAAAGCGGCCAAAGGCCGCTTTTTATCATGCCAAGTAATCGTTATACGAGCAATGTGTCCTCTTCGCCCTCCGTTATGTGCGGAAGCGGAGCGATATGCCATATGTCCTCTGAATACTGCTTTACGGTGCGGTCGCTCGAGAATTTGCCTGCCGAAGCCGCGTTCATCAGGCATTTTCTGCCAAAGCTCAGGCGATCCTGATAGTCGTGGAGCGCGCGGCGCTTGGTATCGACATATGACATGAAGTCAAGCATAAGATGATAATGATCGGGCTTGTGCCACTCGGCGCCAAAGAGCAGGGAGTTATATATCTCTTGAAACGCGCCCGTGCCGTTATCGCTGACCATGCCGTTCACCAGAGTGTCGACCACCCGGCGAATACGATATTCGCTGTCGTATATGGCTTTGGGATTATAGCTATCGCCAAGCTGACGGATATCCTCGACCCTTGCGCCGAAAATATAATTGTTGTCAGCGCCCGCCTGTTCAACGATCTCGATATTCGCACCGTCGTATGTGCCAAGCGTGACGGCGCCGTTGAGCATAAGCTTCATGTTGCCAGTGCCGCTCGCCTCCGTGCCCGCGGGCGATATCTGCTCTGAAATATCCGCGGCGGGGATTATATGCTCCGCGTAGGAGCAGTTGTAATTCTGGGTAAATACGACGCGCATCTTATCCGCCATCATCGGGTCGTTATTGATTATGTTGGCGATCTCGTTTATGTATTTGATGATGTTTTTCGTGCGCACATATCCCGGAGCGGCCTTTGCGCCGAAGATAAACACAGTTGGCGTCATATCCTGCAAGCTGCCGTCCTTGATGGAAAAATACATATCCATTATAGAGAAGGCGTTGAGAAGCTGCCGCTTATATTCGTGCATACGCTTTACCTGCACGTCAAAGGCGAAGTCGGGCGAAATGATAACGCCCTCTTTATCCTTGATGATCGCCGCAAGATTACGCTTGGCCTTGGTCTTCATCTCGTTAAAGCGCCAGATCATGTCTTCATCTATCATCGGCTTCAGCTTTTCCATTTCGGAAAGATCCTTAAGGAAGCCGTCGCCTATCTTTTCCGAGATCAATCTTGAAAATTCGGGATTGCAAAGTCCCAGCCAGCGGCGCTGCGTTATGCCATTGGTCTTATTCTGGAATTTGTCGGGGTATACGTTATACCAGTCCTTGAAAACATCCTTTTCGAGTATCTGCGTATGTATCTGGGCGACTCCGTTGATAACGGTGGAAGCATAGACCGCCAGACGCGCCATATGTATCTGCCCGTCGCAGACAAGCTGCATACGCAGGCGCTGATCTCCGTCCACACCCCTTTTGATAAGCTCCGCGTTCAGCTTTTCGTTGATATTATAGATTATGTTCGTAAGCTGAGGCACCACGCTGTTGAAAAGCTCGACGTCCCATTTTTCAAGAGCCTCGCTCATAATGGTATGGTTCGTGTAATTAAAGGTGTTTTTTGCTATTTCAAAGGCGGCTTCAAAGTCCATGCCCTCAAGCATCAAAAGACGTATAAGCTCGGGAATGGCCACGGTGGGATGCGTGTCGTTAAGCTGCAACGAGCAATGCGCCGCAAAGCCGGTAAAATCATGTCCGTGCGTCTTTTTATAGCGTATCAGCACATCCTGCATGGAAGCGCTGGCAAGAAAATACTGCTGCTTCAAGCGCAGGCGTTTGCCCGCGTAGGTGCTGTCGTTAGGATAGAGCACGCGGGTGATATCCTCAACGGAGTTCTTTTCGCGCACCGCGAGTGCATATTCCTGATCGTTAAAGAGCGCAAAATCAAAGCCCTCTATCGGCTCGCTCTGCCAAAGTCTCAACGTGCTTATATGGTTGGTCTTATAGCCGAGTATCGGCATATCGTATGGAACGGCCTGAACCTTTTGATCCGCAAATTCGACCGTCAATATCTGGTCGTCGCGCCTGCGGCTCCACGGATCTCCGTATTTCTCCCAGTCGTCGGCGCTCTCTATCTGATAACCGTCAACGAATTTTTGTTTGAAAAGCCCGAATTTATATCTGAGACCATAACCGTCCATAGGATATTCATGGGTCGCCGCGCTGTCTAAAAAGCAGGCGGCAAGCCTGCCAAGGCCGCCGTTGCCTAGCGCCGCGTCCTCAATATCCTCCATTTTTGCTATGTCAACTCCGCGATTGCGGAACAAAACGCGCATATCGTCGAGGATGCCAAGGCAATAAAGATTGTTATAAACCATTCTTCCCACGAGAAATTCGGCGGACAAATAATGCGCGCGGCGCACCTGTCTGTGTGCGTTGCGGCTCTCACGCCAGTCGTTTGAGATCGCAAACATTACCGCGCCGCCCAGTGCGCGGTGAAGTTGAGTGGTGCTGGCCTGCTGCATATCTATTTGATAATAGCAGCTCAAATCGGCCTCCATGCGCCTGAATATCGCCTTGCTGTCCATCATATAACCGAAATTCCTCCAAACAATATAATTATGTTATGCCGCTTGCGCAGCTTCAATGCCATATGAAAATACCTGTTTAGTTTATCATATTTCACAGGCTTATGCAATAAAGGCTGGACAAGTATGCTCTGTTATGCTATACTTTCCACGCTAAGTAACATAGTTTATCATATTGTATGCTACGATTCGACATTTTTCCGGAAAGGAACCGCGTTATTATGCTGAACGAGACCTCTACCGCGCAGCTTGCCAAGCAAATGCAGCGTGATTTTCAGGCGTTTTTGCACACCTACGATATTTCCATGCAGCGCACCCTGCGAAAATATGGCCTTTATCCCGGCCAGCCACAGCTTTTGCTCTGCATACGCTCGATGGAAAAGCCTACGCAGAACGAGATCGCCTCTGAAATGAGCCTTTCCCGCGCCTCCGTCGGCGTTTCTCTGCGACGTTTGGAGCAGGGCGGCTTCGTCAAGCGTGTTCGCGATAAAAAAGACACCCGCTGCATACGCATCACTCTCACGCAAAAAGGCGAAGAATACGCCCACTGGTGCGAGCTCGATCTGGAAATGATCTATTCCACCATGCTTGAAAATATGAGTGAGGACGAAAAAAAGGACGCGCTTTCACATATCGGCAGCATGAACCAGTGTCTCGTGGCTTATAACGACCGTATGGAAAGCTGAGTCCCTTTATTATTATTTGTATTATATAGCGATTACTTGTTTATCTCGCTTATCTCGCCGCAAAAATCCGTCTGCATCAAAAGGCGGATTTTTTCTATATCATCCGTTTGTGCAAGCGCCCACATAAGCTTCGTCACCGCCGCTTCGGTTGTCATATCCAAAGCTGAGATAACTCCGGCGTTTCGAAGCGGAGCCGCCACCTCGTATACATTTACCGAGCTTGGCTCATAAAGGCACTGAGAAGCCAGCACCACAGGGATACCCGCAAGTATTATTTTTCGAAGCGCCTCGGCATGATCCCGCCGCACATTGTGCACGCCGCCAAGGCCAAAGGCTTCTACCACCACGCCCTTTATGCCGCAGTTGATGCATTCGCTTATAAGCAAA
>CAYPAH010000054.1:0-4154 GCA_964408655.1 uncultured Oscillospiraceae bacterium
CTGCGATGAAGCGCTCGAATATCATTTTGCCAGCGTGTGCGTAAACTCCTGCCAGATCCCCTTCGTAGCCTCTCTTCTCAAGGGCAGCGACGTAAGCGCGTGCTGCGTTGTCGGCTTCCCGCTTGGCGCAATGCTCCCCGAAGCCAAGGCCGCCGAAACAAAGCTTGCCGTTGAAGCCGGAGCGCAGGAGATAGACACCGTTATAAACGTAGGCGCGGCAAAAGAGCACAACTGGGCTTATGTTGAAAACGATATACGCAAGGTCGTTGAGGCGGCGCATCCCAAGGCGCATGTCAAGGTGATAATCGAAGCCTGCCTCTTGAGCGACGATGAAAAAAAGGAAGCCTGCCTTTGCGCAAAGCGCGCGGGCGCGGATTTTGTAAAGACCAGCACCGGCTTTTCCACCGGCGGCGCCACAGTAGAAGATGTAAAGCTCATGCGCGCGACCGTTGGTCCCGATATGGGCGTTAAGGCTGCCGGCGGCGTTAGGACTCCCGAAGACGCCAAAGCAATGATAGAGGCCGGAGCAACGCGCCTTGGCACCAGCGCAGGCGTGAGCCTCATGCAGTAAGCAGTAAAAGGTATTTAGAAAGGAATTTCTATGAATATCGTCATTGTTGGCGGCGGCAAGGTCGGCTTCGCGCTGGCCTCGCAGCTTTCTGCCGAAAACCATGATGTAAGCGTTATCGATACGCTCGCCGAACGCACGACGCTTATCAGCAACACGCTTGACGTTTTCACGCTTTGCGGAAACGGCGTGAGCCATATAGTGCAAAGCGAAGCGGGTGTTGCCGACGCCGATCTTTTGATCGCGGCAAGCGGCGAGGACGAGATCAACATGCTCTGCTGCATAGTGGCTAAAAAGGTCGGCGCAAAGCATACGATAGCCCGCGTTCGCAATCCCGAATATCATCAGCAGATGTTCTTTCTGCGTGAGGAGCTCGGGCTTTCTCTTGCAATAAACCCCGAGCAGACCGCGGCTAACGAGATCTCACGCATACTCCGCTTTCCGGCGGCGATCAAGGTCGAGCCTTTTGCCAATGGCCGCGTTGAGCTTGTGGAATTCCGCCTGCGCGATGACAGTCCGCTAAACGGCGTAGCGCTTCGCGACCTTTCAAAGCATCTGCAAAGCCGCGTGCTCATTTGCGCGGTAGAGCGCGGAGACGACGTTACCATTCCGACGGGCGATTTCGTGCTTTGCTCGGGCGACAGGCTGCATATGGTAGCCTCCCCCAAGGAAGCCGAGACCTGCTTCAAAAACATAGGCGCGTTCAAGCGTGTCGCCAAGGACGTTATCATCGTCGGCGGCGGGCGCATAGCGTATTATCTGGCGCAGCGCCTGCTCGATTCCGGCATACACGTCAAGATAATAGAGCGCAACGAAGAGCGCTGCAACAAGCTTTGCGAGCTTCTTCCAAAGGCTACCATCATCCACGGCGACGGTTCCGATCAGGAGCTTTTGCACGAGGAGGGCGTTGCCTTTGCGGGAGCTTTCGTTGCCCTTACCGGAATAGATGAAGAAAACATAATTCTCTCTATATATGCTAACCGCATGGGCGTAGAAAAGGTGATAACCAAGGTCAGCAGGACGAATTACGTCGATATGCTTGACGTTCCCGGCCTCGAAAGCTTTATCTGCCCCAAGGATATAACCTCCAGCCAGATACTTCAATATGTGCGGGCGATGCAGAATTCCTACGGTTCAAGCGTGGAAACGCTCTACCGTGTTGTTGGCGACCGCGTTGAGGCTTTGGAGTTCCACGTTTGCAAAAACGCCAAGGTAATAGGCATACCCTTCAAGGATATGTCCTTAAAGCCCGGCATACTCGTCGCCGCCATCATCCGCCGCGGGCGCTGCATCATCCCGGGCGGCAACGACATGATAGAAGAGCAGGACAATGTGATCGTTATTACCACCGATCGCGGACTTTGCGAATTGAACGGAATATGCAGAGAGGACTGATTTTTCTCAAATGAATTACCGCATGGTATGGCGCACGCTTGGCCGCACGTTGAGCATTGAAGCGGTTCTTATGCTCTTTCCGCTTGGTATCGCCGTTTATTGCGGCGAAAGCTGGCATGGCTTTGCCATTGCCATCGCTCTTTTGGCGCTCGTTTCTCTGGGTATGCAGCTTGTCAAATGCCGCACGGAGCTTATATATGCCAAGGAGGGCTTCGCCATAGTCGCTTTGAGCTGGATACTCCTTTCCGCTTTTGGAGCTATCCCTTTTATTATCGACGGCGCCATTCCGTCTTTTATCGACGCCTTTTTTGAAACGGTATCCGGCTTTACCACCACAGGCGCTTCTATATTGACAAACGTCGAAAGTCTCGGACAGGGGCTTTTGTTCTGGCGAAGCTTCACACACTGGATAGGCGGCATGGGCGTTTTGGTGTTTATGCTTGCGGTCCTACCTCTTGCCGAAAACCGTTCTATGCACATAATGCGCGCCGAAGTTCCCGGCCCCACTGTCGGCAAGCTTGTTCCTCGCACACGAAACTCGGCAATGATACTCTATGTCATCTATCTGTTTTTGACCCTCGTTGAGGTCGTTTTGCTGCTGCTTGGCGGCATGTCCCTCTTCGACGCGCTGATACACGCCTTCGGCACGGCGGGCACGGGCGGCTTTAGCTCAAAGGCGGCCAGCGTCGCCTATTATAACAGCGCCTATATCGATTTCATAATCGGGACCTTTATGATACTTTTCGGCATAAACTTCAATCTGTATTTCTTTATCCTGCTCAAAAAGTTCCGCGAGGTGCGTAAAAACGAAGAGCTGCACTGGTATCTTGCCATCATCGCCTTTTGCGTGGTGAGCATCGCGCTAAACATCATGCCTCAATACGAGGGCTCCTTCCTGCATTCTCTGCGCTATTCGTATTTTCAGGTGGCCTCTATCATCACGACCACCGGCTTTGCAACGGCCAATTTTGACCTTTGGCCGGAATATTCCAGAAGCCTGCTGGTGCTGATTATGATAATCGGAGCCTGCGCGGGCAGCACAGGCGGCGGCATAAAGGTATCGCGCCTTATTCTGCTGGCAAAATCCAGCTTTTGCGAAATAAAGCACATGCTCAATCCCCGCTCAGTCAACCCCGTGAAGCTCGACGGCAATGTTGTTGACAAGCAGACCGTTTATTCAACGCTGATCTTCGTTATTCTTTATTTTGCGGCGACCTTGATCTCGATATTGATAGTTTCGCTGGACGGATATGATTTCACCACCTCCGTCACGGGAGTTGTCGCCTGCATATCGAATATCGGCCCCGGCCTTTCGCTTGTAGGCCCCGTAGGCAACTATGCCTTGTTCTCGCCATTTAGCAAGATAGTGCTCTCTTTTGCCATGCTGCTTGGAAGGCTTGAGATATTCCCGATAGTCATGCTGTTTTCGCCCAGCACATGGCGCCGAAACTGAGTTTTGCTTCCGTCTTTTTCGGAATAACTCAAATATATCCCGATATACCTAAAAATGTCCTTGCTTTTTGCATAGGCAGCCGATATAATACATCTGTTGCGAACTGTGCAATGCAGCAGGAAAGCAGTTACTCGCTTTCCGCCCAGCAAATATTACGGAGGAACTAAAATGAAAGAAAATACTCATCCCCAGTTTGGCGAGTGCGTTGTGCGCTGTGCCTGTGGCGAGACTTTTCTGAGCGGTTCGACCAAGGGTGAGCTCACCGTCGAAATTTGCTCGAAGTGCCATCCCTTCTACACCGGCCGTCAGAAGCTGGTAGATACGGGCGGACGTGTTGACCGCTTCAAGAAGCGTTACAACATCGACTGATAAGTTCAATACAAAACGGAAGAGCATAATGCCCTTCCGTTTTTGTTTTGCGCAAAAAATAAAGGCGGCATCAAATGCCGCCTTTATCGGTTTCTTTTTATTTGCTGAAGCTTTTCCCTGAAGAATAGCCGTCCCGCTCATAGGCGTTGGTATAGCTCTTGAGCTTTTGAATGAATTCCTCGTTATCCTCGGTCTTATCCATCATGGCGATTATCTGCTCGGTAACGTCGGTGCCGTTGCCTCCGGCCATCATGCGGCGCAGTGAAAACACTGCCTCGCGCTCTTCTTTAGTGAGCAGCAGCTCCTCGCGGCGCGTACCCGACTTATAGATATCGATAGCCGGGAAAATGCGCTTTTCAGACAGCTTTC
>CAYPAH010000054.1:4194-12624 GCA_964408655.1 uncultured Oscillospiraceae bacterium
GAACTCCTCGAAAACGATGTCGTCCATGCGGCTGCCGGTGTCGATAAGCGCGGTGGCGATTATCGTTAAGCTTCCGCCGCCCTCGATATTTCGCGCGGCGCCGAAGAATCTCTTGGGTCTGTGCAGCGCTCCGGGGTCCATGCCGCCCGAAAGAGTCTTGCCCGTGGCGGGAATGGTGATGTTATAAGCCCTCGCAAGGCGGGTGATGGAATCCATCAAAACCACAACGTCCTTGCCCTGCTCAACAAGGCGCATAGCGCGCTCCTGAGTCATCTCCGCCACGCGGGCATGATGCTCGGGCAGCTCGTCAAAGGTGGAATAGAGCACCTCGCCTTTGATCGAACGCTGCATATCGGTGACCTCTTCGGGACGTTCATCGATAAGAAGCACGATAAGATGCACGTCGGGATAATTGGTGGCTATGCCGTTGGCAATGTTTTTAAGAAGCGTGGTCTTGCCGCTCTTAGGCTGGCTCACGATCATTCCGCGCTGGCCTTTGCCTATAGGCGCGATAAGGTCGATAAGCCTTATGGCAAGGTTTTGCTCTTTATCAACGCCCTTGGTCTCAAGCGTAAGGCGTTCCTCGGGATAGATCGGCACGAGCTCTTCAAAGGGCTTGCGGTGCGCTACCTCTTCGGGATCTTCGCCGTTGATGGCGGTGATATAAAGAAGCGCTAAAAATCTTTCACCCTCTTTGCTTGGGCGGGTCTTACCGGTGACAAGATCTCCCGTTCTAAGACCGAAGCGGCGTATTTGCGCTATTGAAACATAAACGTCGTGATTGCCGGGCAGATAATTTTCGCTGCGCAAAAATCCGTAGCCGTCCGGCAGAACCTCAAGTACGCCCTCGCATTCGCCGCAAGCGCCTGTTTCAAGCATTTCAGGCACAGCCGGGTTGCTGGTGCCGTATTCTTTGTTATAATAGCCTTCCTGGCGGTTACGGCGGAAATTCTCCGCCTCTTCACCGGCCTCATAAGGCGGCTGCTGATAATCGGGGCGCGCATAGCCGGGCTCTTGATAGCTTGGCTGGCGGTATTCCTGCCGCTCATATCCGCCGCGGTTATAACCGCCCTGCTGATAGCCGCCCTGCTGCGGGTGCTGCGTTTGCTGATAAGGATTTCTGCGTCCGTCATAATTGCTTTGGCGGTTATAGCCGCCCTGCTGATAGCCGCTGTTATAATTGCTGCTGCGCCTCGGCTCATAGCCTCCCTGACGGGGAGCGTAGCCCTGCTGATATGCGCCTTGATTGTAACCCTGTCCGTAGTTCGGCCTGTAAGGAGGGGTCTGCGCCGCTGCGCCCTGCGCGCTCTCGCGCGGCATTGCGGGCTTTATCATCTCCTGCGCGCCTACGGCCTCGGCCTCGCCGCCTTCTATTACGGCCTCGCCCTGTTCGGACGCGGCGCTCTCAGCGGCCCCATCACCCGGCTCTATGCCGCCGTTCATAATCAATTCCACCAGTTCGTTTTTACGATACTTTGTGATCGACTTTACTCCCTGAAGCTTTGCGATCTCTCTAAGATCGCTCAAGCTTTTTTCCAGAAGCATCTCTCTGGTCACTTCAATACCCCTTTCTTGTATACAAAAGATTTATCTATCGATATCATTTTCATTGGTATAGCATGAAATTTGCATAACAAAATAAAGCTTGCCGTCCGCTCTTTTCCATAATTATGTCCGTTTTTTCAAGAATATAAACAATGGATCGGTTAGGAAAAAACTATGTCTGCTTCTACCATGCTTATAATACAATATGCAAGCCCCCATTGTCAAGACATCCGGGGGCAGGCGGGCATGTCTTTATCCGTGGTATTAAAGCGAAAGCTGCGCATATATATAAGAATCACAAGCACTACGGAGGGGGACTTATGGACGCACGCAGCATCGAAGGCGGCTCGATACGCCGCACGCACGCCATCCATATCGAAGAACGCGCGCTGATGAGCGTAACGGGCGTAAAGGACGTGGACAGCTTTAACGAACAATCCATACGCCTGCTCACCGATCTTGGCGAGCTTTGCATAGAGGGCTGCAATTTAAGAATAACCAAACTCAATCTTGACGAGGGGCAGGTGCTTCTGGAAGGTGAGATAATCGCCATGGAATACAACGAGGCCGAGGAGCGCGGCTCGGTATTCTCCCGCCTGTTCCGCTGAAAATGTGGGTCTCGCAGGAATACTATGTGCTTCTTGGCTGTCTGCTTGCGGGCTGCCTTATGGGTCTGATCTATGATATTTTTTCATTGCTGCGCTTTCCCTTTCACAGCGCCGCGGTAGACGCCTGCTTTGACGTTTTATTCTATATCCTCGTGTTTTGCATCTCGGCGCTCGCGCTTTTCACGCTGAACGACGGGAAGGTTCGCTTTTACTCTCTTTTTTCGCTTTTAAGCGGATGTTTTTTATATATGCGCTTCCCTTCCCGCCTTTTTCGGGGGATTTTGCAGCGTGTCAGGGCTAAAGTTCACAAAAAATAACTTGCACTTCCGGCGCGGATATATCATAATTAGGATATTAAAGTATATTCTGGTAAATTCCGAAAGGTCTTATTTATGGATCAAACGGCAAAGCGAAGAAAAACCACACCCAAGTTTTTTGTTCTGCTTACGCTTTTATGCGTAGTCGCAGCTTGCTTTGTGTACGTTTCTCAGGGCGTAAAGCTTAACGAAATAAAAAAAGAGACCGATGCGCTTCAAGCGGAATACGACGAGCTTTTGAGTGAAAAGCAGCGCATAGAATACATGATAGAATATGCTCAAAGCGACAGCTACCGCATACAATATGCCCGTGAAAAGCTTGGCTATGTGGGCGAAAACGATATCAAGTTCAATATTGAAGAATAATGTGGACAATCATTGACATAGGCAGCAATTCAATTCGTGCCATGGATATATCTGACGAAGGCGTTTTCGGAAGGAAGCGCCTTATTACGACCCGTCTCGCCCATCTGCTTGACAAAAACGGCTATCTTGCCGAAGAAAACATTCGCCACAGCCTCGAAGCCATAAGGCATTTTGCCGGCGAAGGCTTCAGGCGCGGTTCAAACGTTTGCGCCTATGCGACCAGCGCCGTTCGCGACGCATCGAACCGCGAGCTTTTTTTAGAACGCATGGAGGAAAGCTGCGGTTTTCGCGCGGAGCTGCTTTCCGGCGAGCAGGAGGCTCGTTATGCTCTCCTTGGCGCAGGCAGCGAGGGCTTGATAGACATTGGCGGAGGCAGCTCGCAGATAGTCGCCATGGACTTTGCGCAAAGCCAGCCGATCGGCTGTGTTCGCGCCGCCGAGCTTGTTGAACGCGCGGCGATCGAAGACCGTTGCCGCAGCCTTTTTCGTTTTCCACGCCTCAGAATACAAAGCTGGGCGGGCGTAGGCGGCACGCTTACCACCCTTGGAGCTATAAAGCAGGGGCTTGAAGCTTATGAGCCCGGGCTTGTAAGCGGCATTGAGCTTAGCACAGACGATATTGAGTCTCTCATATCCGTTCTTGAAGAAATGGGCGAAAAACGCGCTTCGCACCCGCTTTTGCGCGCAAGGCACGACGTCATCATACCCGGCGCGACAATCGCGCTTTTCATAATGAAGGGCATGGGCATAGGCTCGCTTCGAATATCTGACGCCGACGGTATGGAGGGATATTATCTGGCAAAATGCGCTGGCAAAAATTGAAGCGATTTGCTTTTTTCCCTCGTCTTGTCTATACTTAAATTGTCTTTTATATTCTCTAGGGAAGGAAGAATTCTCAAATGCCAAGAAAGCACGGCTCATACGCAAGCGTCCGCGAAGCTATAATAGACGTTGCCTCCAGCTTGTTTTTGCAGGGCGGCGTGCACGCGGTGAGTTTGCAGGATATTGCGGCCGTAGCAAACCTTTCCAAGGGGACTCTGTATTATTATTATCCAACAAAAGAATCTCTGGTTATGGAGCTTGCTCACGGAAACACCGAGCATATTACGGACATACTCTTTTCGTGGGTGGATTCTCTCTCCCGCGGCGATGATGTTCGAAGCTCGCTTTTGAGCCTTGTCGATACGCTCTCTGAAAGCGGCCTATTAAGCGGGCTGCATATCGTGCTCTGCGCCGAGGCCGCCATAGGCAACGATGAGCTTCGCGAGCTGCTCGCCGCCTCATATAAGGAATGGACGGTCATGTTCGAGGTGGGCGTTTTGAAAATGCAGCCTCAGGACGCCGCGAATATCCGCATGAAATCGGGCATGTTTTTTATGATGCTCACCGGCTATGTGTTTCAGCGGCAAAGCGGCATAAGCGACCCGGATAAGCGGACGCTTGTTGATTTCTTTATGCAATAAGCTTATATATCCAGTGAAAAGGTCAAAAACTGATACAGCGCCGCCATACCAGTCACGGCGGTCTTTATTTCGTTAAAAAGCGCCTCTGCGTCAAAGCTTGAACGGATATCGCTGCTGGAATAGCACCATGAAAGACCCCTGCGGTTGAGATAGGGCTTTATAGCCTCCCTTTCGGCAGGAAAATGATCTTTTTTATAAAGCTCGCCCTCAATCGTATAGCGCGAAAGAGCGGGGGCGTTCACCAAATCAAGAAATCTTTCCGGATCTGCCATTATGCGCTCGCGCATCGGCTGAAGCATGGCGGGCGTAGGCGCATAAATGCCCATGCCGTAGCTATAGCTTGAAGGCTCTATGCCAAAGTACATGCAAAAGCCTTCGGAATTATCACGCTGGGGATGCTTAAAGCTCAGCCATGCATGGTCGCGGTACGGGTCGCGTCCGTGCGTGCGGCGCGCGTCGCGGTAAATGCGGGAAACTATCGAGTTCATCTTTGTGTTAAAGTCCGGATCTATCCCGAGCATCACCGGCATAAGCTCTGTGGCAAGCGCCGTCATGGGCGTTTTTACATTATCGATATAGCGCTGTTTGTTCGCATCAAAAAACAGCTTGTTGTTATTGAGAGAAAGCTCTATCAAAAAGCGGTATGTATCCGGTGTAAATCCCTTAAATTCCATTTTTCCCTTCCTTGCCCTTCCTTGAAAAATCAAGCTGTGAAAGCACCAGCGCCATAAGCACGGCCAAGCAGCCCAGGGTCATGCGCAAGTTCAGTCTTTCACTTAAAAAGATCACTCCGAAAACAACGCCGAAGGCGGATTCCGTGCTCATAAAGAGCGAAGCGTAATTCGGAGAAGCATAGCGTATGCCTATATTCATAAGCGTCATGGCTATAAGCGTGGCGGCAAGTCCGCAATAGGCAAGCGCCGAGAACATATCGGGCGTCCACTGGCGCGGAAAGCTCTCGAAAATAAGCGCGGGTATAAACGCGAATATCGCGGAAAAAATGAATTGCAGGCATGAAAACTGAAAGATATCCACATTCTTTTCATACTTATCCACCGCCATGATCTCCGCGGCGTAAAAAATGCCACATGCAAAGGTCAAAAGATCTCCGATGTTCAGCTTGCTCTTTCCCGGCCATGAAAGCAGCGCTATGCCAAAGAGCATTATGCAGGCAGCTATAAGTATGCGGCTTTCCGGACGTTTTTTATACAGCGCCCAGCCAAAGAGAGGCACAAGCACCACATAAACCGCCGTGATAAGTGCGTTTTTTCCCGCCGTTGTGAACATGAGCCCATAGGTCTGCACCGCAAAGGCCAAATAAAGCAGCAGCCCTATTATAGCGCTGTGAAAAACAAGCTCTCTGTTTATGGCGCTTCTGTTTCTGAAAAGCGAAAAGCTGAGCGCGAGAGCGGCGATCGAAAAGCGCAGAGCGAGCAGATAATTCACCGGTATGCTCTCAAGCGCGTTTTTCATAACGACAAAGCCGCCGCCCCATATCGCGCCCGCGATCAGCAAAGCGGCGTTCGCCAATATTCGTTTTGTTTTATCATTAATACCCATCGCGACGCATTATATCACCAGAGAGCATATCGCCGCAAGAGCGATTTATCGGGTCATTTATTATACAGCTCGAAGACGTCTTTTGCGCGCGCGCGCATGGCCTCGCGCAGCGAAACGGGCTCTTTGATTTCGATCGCCGCGCCATACTGAGAGACCCAGCTTAAAAAGCCGACTCCCTCCGCCGCCTGCACATATGCGAAAAAGTAATTTTCGTCCTTGGGATCACGGCTTAAAACGATATCCGCTCCAAAGCGGTCAAGAATATCGCTGACAAGGCGCATATGCGCGCGAAGCGTTATGCGCTGCACCTCGCCGCCAAACATATTGATGCATTTTTTAGCATAATCCGCGGCGTCGAAGCTCACCATATACGGCGATACCTCAGAGCAGGGACGCACAGGCACCGCGTCAAGCTGAACGTTCTGCATCCTGTCAAGGCGGAAATGCGTTAGATTATCACGCCCGTCCATATTGCCAACAAGATAGTATTTATCCTGCATCCATATCATTGCGTACGGGCTCACATGATAGCTTTGTCCGCTGCGCTGCACTACGTTTCGCTTTGAAATATCACGCTTTATATAGAAAAATCCTATGCGGCAGCCTTGCGCTATGGCAAGATTGACCATCTCGATGGTGTGGAACACCTCGTCCGTTCCGCACTTTACCCCGCCAATATTTGTTTGCCTGCGCATTGCCTCAGCTTGAGAGACGCTCGTCAGCTTCAAAAGCTTTTCCACAAGCTCGCGGCTGCGCTGCTCGCTGATAAAGCCCGCCGCCTGCACCGCGGAGATCAAAAGACGCAGCTCGCTTCTTTCAAATTCGCGCTCGCCAAGATAATATCCCGTTTTGGTCTGCCTGATATCAATACCGTATTCAACAAGCGTTTCTATATCGCGATAAATGCTCTTGCGCTCAACGATTATGCCGTATTCCTGCATTTTTCGCGCAAGCTCGGGTACGCCAAGGCGGTGCTCCTCGTCGGTCTCAGCGCGGAACACATCGAGCAAATAAAGCGTTTTTAGTTTTGTGTTTCCATTTTGTGCCATAGCCTACCGCCCGTTTTCTTTAACTCAAAGAATGAAGGCAAGCGCTATAAGTATCTGCGCGCAAATATATGTGCTCATAACAGGCACGCTGCCGTCATGCTTATCAAGAGAATATTCATAGCATAGCACGGTGTCCGAAACTATAAAAAACAAGGTTCCGGCAAATAAAAGCGCCGATGTCAGGTCAAGACCCTTCCGCAAAGATAAAAACGCGCAAAGGCTCAAGGCGCAAAGAAAGCTCAAATAAGGCATCCCCATGAGGACGACCTTTATCTCCACCCGTTTTTTAAGATACATGAACGCCGCAAAAAGGTAAACAAGATAGCAAAGGCAGGCAATAGCGCCCTGCCATCCGAATGCCGCAAAGCCAAAGCGGCTCTTCATCGCAAGAATGTAAAAAACATGCCCCGTAGCGAATGCGAGCATTCCTCCCGCGGCAAATGCAAGCTTGTTTTGTTTAAGAAGCAGCCCGTCGCCAAGAGCGCAAAAAAGCATTGCGACGCATACGCTCAAAAGCGGCTCCTTCGCCAAAAGAAGATACGCAAGAAGCAGCAGGGGCAATAAGCAAAGCTTGGTAATGCTGCGCAGCGGCTCTTTTTTTGCACGGCAGGCGCAAATATGTATCACGCTTATAACGATAAAAAGAAAAGCAGGAATATATTTCATGCTCATATTGTATCATGCAGAGGCCGAAATTGAAATGCGCAAATGCCGCGCCGCCTATCTGCGCCTGCGGCGATCCTTGCCGGAATTACGGTAATAAGAAGCCTTGTTTTCATACATTGCATGGTCGGCGCAGCCGACCTTCGCCTCAAAGTCCTCTCCCTCGCTCCAATACGCCGAGCCTACCGCCGCCTTGCACAAAGCGTCCTCGCCGTATACGCGCTTCGCTTCTTCAACAAGCGCGTCAAAGGCTGCCTCTTCCATATCGGGCATCACGGCTACAAATTCGTCGCCGCCCATGCGGTAAGCATATTGGTGCTGCAAAGCGCGCGCAGAGCTTCGGCGCACCTTACAAGCATACGGTCGCCCGCCGTATGGGATTGATGATCGTTTATCTCTTTGAGTCCGTTCAGGTCAACATAGAGTATGCCCGCGTTCTTTATTCCTGTTTCATCAAGGCTGGCAACGTCTCTTCGAAAGCTGCTCCGGTTCATAAGCCCGGTAAGGCAGTCGTGATAGGTGACGAAATTCAGCCTGCGCTCCTGCTCGTTTTTATCCATCGCAAGATTAATAAAAAGAAATACGTTTTCGGAAAACGCGCGAAGCGATTCTATCGGCAGCGTGGGATTGTCATAACCGATCACTCCCTGAAGAACGCCGTTCACGCGGGTGAGCATAAGCGTCATGCGGCGTATCCCTTGATCCTGCATCCTCTCATATATGACGGGGCTGCGCTCTTTTACCTCTTCCACATCGTCGATGCAAATGTAATAATTGTCGCCTACCAGATCCTCCCAGTAGCGCATGATGCTTGTATAATGCAGACACAACCAAGTCAAGGTATTTGATATACTGAGGAC
>CAYPAH010000055.1:0-12403 GCA_964408655.1 uncultured Oscillospiraceae bacterium
CCATTCTATATGCATTGGTAACAGCCGCAACATAGGCGACTGATTTCATCCTTCCTTCTATTTTCAAACTGCATACGCCCGCATCGATAATTTCAGCCAGGTGGCCGATTAAATTCATATCCCTGGCGTTTAAAATAAACGAGCCATTTTCATCCTGCTCGATAGTATAATATTCGCCGTTTTTGCCGCGTTCTCTCATTTCATAAGACCAGCGGCACGGCTGCACGCACTCTCCGCGGTTGCTGTCTCTTCCGTCCAGATAATTGCTCAAAAGGCATCTTCCCGAATATGAAACACACATCGCGCCGTGAACGAACATTTCGAGTTCCAGCGTATTCGGAAGCTTAGCACGCATATTTTTGATTTGAAGCAGTGAAAGCTCGCGGGCGAGAATGATTCTGGAAATACCTTGCTCATGCCAGAATAAGGCCGCCTCGGTGTTAAGCGTATTTGCCTGTGTAGATAAATGCAGCGGCATATCTGGCAGGATTCGTTTCGCCATTTTTATCACTCCTGCGTCGTTTACGATAAGCGCGTCCGCACTAGCCTTCGCTGCCGTTTCAAGCAGCTCGGGAAAAGCTTTTAGATCATCGTCACGAGGAAAGGCGTTGCAGGCCACATAAACTTTCTTCCCGTTTCTGTGCGCTATTGTGCAGGCTTCTTCTAATTCTTCCACAGAAAAGTTATCGGCAAAATTACGAAGGCTCATACTCTGAGCGCCCACATATACCGCATCCGCCCCGTAATGAAGCGCCATTAGAAATCGTTCCATATTTCCGGCGGGAGAGAGCAGTTCGATTTTTCTTTCAGTCATTTACATCCTCATTATCAAGCTGTTCTTGTTCCAGATCCGGCAAATACAAAGCCGCGTCCTCCTTGGGCATCGCTGTAACGCTTTTAAGGCTTTTTTGTATCTGACGGGTGCGCACTCCGATAAGCGCATCAAGATCGTTATTCGCTCTCGTAAGTCTCTCCTGCGTTTTTTGCAGAGTGTCCTGAAATTTATCGAATTCTGTTCTGACTGCGGAGAGCACCTTCCATACTTCCCCGCTGCGTTTTTGTATGGCAAGGCTTCTAAAGCCCATTTGCAGGCTGTTTAAAAGCGCGGCCATAGTGGAAGGCCCCGATATGCAAACGCGGAACTCATGCTGTAATTGCTCGAGCATCCCCATTTTTACAACTTCGGCATACAAGCCCTCGGTAGGCAAAAACATCACGGCAAAATCCGTGGTGAAAGGCGGCTCAATGTATTTTTCGCGTATTGACTTGGCAAATTCACGCACTCGGGATTTAAGAACGTTCTGCGTTGCTTTTATCACTTCCGGCAGTCCGGCTTCATATGCGTTTATCAAATCGTTGTAAGCATCCATGGGAAACTTGCTGTCTATCGGCAGATAAACGCATTCCCCGTCGTTGCCCGGCATCTTTACGGCAAACTCTACGGGACGTTTACCATCCTTATCAATATAAAGATTCTTTTCATATTGCTCCGGCGCAAGTATCTCATCCAATATCGCGCCAAGCTGTATTTCTCCCAATGTTCCTCGGGTCTTCACTCCGGCAAGGACTTTTTTTAGATCTCCCACTCCAACGGCAAGAGACTGCATTTCTCCTAAGCCTTTATATACCTGTTCCAATCTCTCGTTAACAAGAGCGAAGGAGCGCGTCATTCTTTCATCAAGCGTTTTTTGCAGCTTTTCATCTACTACGTTGCGCATTTCATCAAGCTTTTTGCTGTTATCATCCTGCAGGCTGCTAAGCCGCTTTTCAACCGTAGTTCTTATGTTTTCAAGCTTTGTTTCGTTTTCCAGAGAAAAATGGCTAAGGCGTGATTCCATAGAGCTATTCATCTCTACCATGATCTTCCTGCTATGATCCTGCTTTTCGCCAAGCATTTCTCCCATATTTCTGACTGAGCGCTGGGTCATATCCAACAGCTCCATCCGCTGATTTTGCTGCGCCTGTAAAAGATCGTCCCTGAGCTGCTCCATTTTTTCCATTGCGGCGTCTTTTTTTTGCCGCGTCAGCATAACGAGCAGCAAAGCTATCATAATCAATATCAATATGCATAATATAAAAAGCAAAATTTCGATCATTTGTATTCTCCGTATATATTTTCCAATATGTTTTTCGTGTCAAAGCCGGGGTATTCGACCCGCATCAGCATAAGACCATGCGGAGGAGCCGTAGCTCCCGCATCCTCGCGTTCTTTGGATTCAAGCGCCTTAGCTATCGAGTTTTCTCCACGCAGTCCTCCGCCGATCTCGAGCATTGTACCGACAAGTATTCTAACCATATTATACATGAAACCGCTTCCACAGATATCATAATAAAGCATATTTTTTTCCTGTTTCCATGAAGATACATATATGCTTCGTACTGTGCTTTTCAGCTCCGTTCCCACCGACTTAAAGGCCATAAAATCATGCGTGCCGACTAGCTGTGCGGCTGCGTTTTGCATGAGCGTGAGATCCAGCCGGTGATGAACATGCAGCGATGTATTTCTTGCAAAGACCTCCGCGTGAGCTCCCGTTTGAAGCGCATAACGATAATGTTTTTTTTCTACCCCAAACCTCGCGTGAAAATCCGGTGTGGCTTCATCGCTATAAAGCACCCGTATATCCCCCGGAAGACCGGCATTCAAAGCAAAAGCCCATTTATCGGGAGGGATTTTGCTTTCGGTGTCAAAATGCGCGACCTGCGCATAAGCATGAACCCCGCTGTCAGTTCTGCCAGAGCCTTGGATCGATATTCTTTCGCCGCTGAGCTTTGCGGCTTCTTTTTCAAGCGTTTCCTGTATTGATATGCCGTTTGGCTGCGTTTGCCAGCCAACATAATTCGTGCCCTCATACTGCACGATCATTCTTATTCTTTTCATTGATTTTCCTTCCCCAGCGGAAAAACCTCGTCTGTGTTCGGCCTTTGAATAAAGCAAAGCTCCATTTCGCCGTTGAGCATATAAAGCGTTATAACGTCCTGCGCTTTCGTGGCTGCAAGTATCAGCACAATGTCTCCGCGTTTATCTATATTCGAGGGGAAACCGCTTTCAAGGCTTGCGTTCACTGCCTGCGAAAGCTCTATTCCGCTTAACAGATCTGAAATCGTGGTGTTTGGATAATCGCCTGCGATATAAACCGAATCATCTGAAATATAATATCCGTATTCGCTGAGTTTGTTTGTGATGATCGCCATTTCGTCATTTTCACTGATTTGAAAACGCATGATAATAGCGCTGACGAGCAGCGCCGCGGCTATTATCATCAAAATGTTTTTTGTTTTTTCACCCTTTACTATGCTCATAACTCATTGCATATCAAAACCAGCGCGATAAGCATTATCAAAGCTGCTGCGGCGGCCATATCGATCTTAGTGTATTTTAAAACGTGCATTTTGCTTCTTCCCTCGCCACCATGATAGCATCTGCTTTCCATGGCCATAGCAAGCTCGTCGGCTCTGCGAAAGGCATTAACGAAAAGCGGAACGAGTATCGGCACCATTGCCTTTGCCCGACTGATTATATTTCCGGATTCAAAATCGGCGCCGCGGGAGATCTGTGCTTTCATTATTTTATCGGCTTCCTCTATGAGCGTGGGAATGAATCTTAGCGCTATGGTCATCATCATTGCCAGCTCGTGCGCCGGAAAACGCAGCTTATTCAGCGGCGCGAGCAAAAGCTCAAGCCCGTCGGTAAGCGAAATCGGCGTGGTGGTCAGCGTTAAAATCGAGGTTCCGCTTACAAGAAGGATAAGGCGAAGCGTTATGAATGCCGCTTGATATACTCCTTCTGTTGTTATGTGCAAAAAGCCCCATTCCCATATTACCCTTCCGCCTGAAATGACGAACAGGTTCAGCACAAACATGAATATAAGTATAAAACGAAGTGGCTTTAACGAGCGCCAAAGATAGCTCAAAGGAACCTTTGAAGCAGCCGTGACCGCTATGACAAACAATGCCACCGGCAAAAACAGCCATATGGGATCGACCAAAAAAACAGCCACGATATAAAGTATCATGCCCATGATCTTTGTGCGCGGATCAAGGCGATGTATGTAAGAATCCCCGGGGAAATACTGTCCAAGGGTAATGTCCTTAAACATGCTCTCCCCTCCTTGTTTTCAAATAATCAAGCATTCCGTCGATGTCGTATATGTCATGTGGAATGTTAAGACCCCTGCTTCTTAATTTTGCTGCGAGCGCCGATATCTGCGGGATATCAAGTCCTGCGGCACTTAAAAACTCAGCTTCACCAAAGATGTCGCCGGGTGTGCCGCTTCGCACTATGCTGCCGTTTTGCACAACAACGATGCGCTCAGCTTTTCTGGCCATATCGTCCATAGAGTGTGAGACCATTATGATCGCGCAGCCTGTTTCTTCGCGCATTGCGTCAAGCATATCCAATATCGATTGCCGTCCACTTGGATCAAGCCCGGCCATAGGTTCGTCAAGCACAAGATATCGCGGGCGCATTGCCAATATTCCGGCAATGGCAGCGCGCCTTTTTTCTCCGCCTGAAAGCTCAAAAGGCGATTTTGCCGCAAAAAGCTCCGGCATAAGGCCAACGCGGAACAAGGCTTCGTTTACACGCTCGCGTATTTCACTTTCTGTAAGCCCCATATTCTTCGGCCCGTAAGCTACGTCCGCAAATACGCTTTCTTCAAAAAGCTGATATTCAGGATATTGAAAAACCAATCCTACAAGTTTTCTGCCTTCTAAGCGTTGTTTTTTATCGGACATATCATAGCCGTCAACATGTATGCTGCCGGACTGCGCCACAAGAAGGCCGTTCAAATGCTGAACAAAAGTGCTTTTGCCGCTTCCTGTGTGTCCGATAAGCCCTAAAAATTCACCTTCGTTTATCTGTAAATCGATATTATGCAAAGCAGGCGCGGCTTGGCTCGCACCCTGCATATATGAATATGATAATTTTTCTACAAGGATCGGCATATGGCTTCCGTTAGCTCCTCCATCGTGATATCGTCCGCCGGAATATCCCATCCGAGCTTAATAAGCTCATCGCGCAGCCGCGCCATTTCGGGAACGTCAAGACGATGCTCTTTTAATAGTCCGGTCTGTGAAAAAACCCGTTTGGGCGTGTCGGTTAAAATTATCTTTCCATCCGCCATTACAGCCACTCTGTCAGCCATTACCGCTTCTTCCATATATTGGGTTATCATAATAACGGTCATTCCGTTTTCGCGGTTCAGCTTTTTTATGATTGACAAGATATCTTTTCTTCCCTTGGGATCGAGCATTGCGGTAGCCTCGTCCAAAACCAGCACCTCAGGCTGCATGGCAAGCATACCGGCTATGGCTATGCGCTGCTTTTGTCCTCCCGAAAGCATGTGCGGAGCGCTGCGCGAAAATGCGAGCATATCCACGCAATTAAGCGCATCATCTACCCGTCTTCGAATTTCATGCGCTTCAACGCCAAGGTTTTCAGGGCCGAAGGCTACGTCCTCTTCCACAACGGTAGTGACTATCTGGTTATCCGGATTTTGAAACACCATTCCGACCTTTTGCCTTACCTCAAGCAGTCTGCTTTCATCTTTGGTGTTTGCGTCGTCAACCCAAACATCGCCTTCGCTTGGCAAAAGCAAGGCGTTAAAATGCTTTGCAAGAGTACTTTTACCGCTGCCGTTATGACCCACGATAGCAAGTATCTCGGCTTTTTGTATTTCAATGGAAACATCCCGCAGCGCAGGCTGAGTGTCCTCGGAATACCTATATATAACATGATCCGCTCGGATCATCACGCGCACCTCCAAATATTAAAAAACAAGCTTATACTACCATATATTTGAATAAAAAGGAAGCAAAAACAAACTCATAAGCCGACCCGGAAGATATCCATCGTTGGTTCTTGCGCACTTTCGATAAAATACGCTGGAAAGCGACACCGTCATGCGCTATAATTCCATTATGGGAAAACTAAGGAAAGAAAGCAAAAGCGCCAACGAAGCAGGCCGTTCGATTCTAAGAAGGATAAGACTGCCTATTTTTACTATCATTATCTGCCTTGCGGCCGCCTTTATCGTTATTCCGTTCATTTTTGATCTTCTGCATCCGATGGTAGCCTATTCGGATATATCAATGCCTGTGGCTCCCGCCGCTGATATTCCGGCTGCCCCGGTGGCTCCGATAAAAACTCCCGAGCCTGTTATAGCTGATGAAACGTCTCAGGAAGCGGTCATCGAAGCGATAAACGACACAGCTCAAGTTAAAACTCTCTCTCTCGGCGATGAAGACCCTAAGGTCGCGGAAATACAGCTTCGCCTTATGGATCTTGGTTATTTGGATGGAGACGAGCCTACTGAAAAATTCGGGGAGCAGACGCAAAATGCCCTGCAGCGCTTTCAGCGAACCCATTATATGGCTCAGACCGGCGTTGCTGATGAGCTTACACAAAGCATTTTGTTTTCAGGCGACGCCAAAGTATATTCGCTTGAAAAGGGCAACGATGGCGACGATGTTTTAAAGCTGCAAAAGCAGCTCGGCGATCTTGGATATTATTCCGACAAGAGCAACGGTTATTTCGGCGTTGCCACCTCGCGGGCGCTGAGCGCGTTTCAAACGAAAAACAAGCTTGACGCAAGCGGCGTTGCCGATGGCGATACGCTCGATCTTCTTTATTCTTCAAAGGCGCGTCCAAAGATAGATCCTACCCCCACGCCCAAACCCACTAAGTCTCCCAAGCCAAGCAAAACACCGAAGTATACAAACGGAGATTCCACCCCCGTAAAAACCGATTCCGGTTCCGGCGGAGGTTCTATCATTCAAGTTGGCAGCGGCGTAGAAGCGTTTATCAGCGTAGCTATGGCTCAAGAGGGCAAGCCTTATCGTTACAGCAACGAAGGCCCTGACTCCTATGACTGCTCCGGTCTTGTATATTTCAGCCTTCGCAGCGTGGGCGTAAGCGTTGGACGAATGGCGGCAAAGAACTTCGCGACGGTGGATAGTTGGCAGACCGTTCCCAATAAAGCGCTGCTTGCGCGCGGAGATCTGCTATTCTTCACAAACAGCACGGGAAGCGCCACAATCGGCCATACCGGAATATTCCTTGGCGGCAACAAGTTTATCCATGCCTCATCTTCGGCCGGCAGAGTGGTCGTGAGCACATGGTCTGACTGGTGCGAAACTAATTTTCAATGGGGCAAGCGCGTATTCTGATTATTATCGGGAGGTATATCAAAACTATGCATTATGAGATAACAAACGCAGGAAAGCTGCTTGATGAAAATGGAAATCTTTGCGAAGCTGGATGGGCGCGTTCACTTATCAAAGAATATAACAGAAATGCCATTCGAGCCTCCGGCCTGCGCATTAAAGAATGGGATTATTATATCGTAAACAATCAAAATTACGGAGTGGCTCTAACCGTAGCAGATAATGCCTACATGGGCTTGATCTCTGTTTCCGTGCTCGATCTTGCTTCATCGAAAGAGCATACGGAGTCCGTTATGACCGCCTTCCCGATGGGAAAGTTCCACATGCCCGGGAGCAGCGCTGCCGGCGACGTTTCTTTCAGCAATAAACGCATACAGATATCCTTTGAGAAAAAAGGTGAAAAGCGTATTCTATCCTGCCACTTCAATAAATTTTACGAAGAAAAACCACTTGATGTGCATTTAGAGCTTTATGAGCCCGCAATGGACACTATGGTCATTGCCACTCCCTTTAAAAAGCAAAAGCATTTTTATTATAATCAAAAGATCAACTGTATGCCCGCTTCAGGCACGGTAAATTATGATGGCAACAGCCTCGTTTTTTCGCCTGAAAGCAGCTTTGCTACGCTCGACTGGGGACGCGGCGTATGGACATATGACAACACATGGTATTGGGGCAATGCCAATGGCGTCCTTGATGGAAAACCGCTTGGCTTCAACATCGGATATGGCTTTGGCGACACAAGCGCCGCCAGCGAAAATCTTGTCATATATGACGGGATAGCCCATAAGCTTTCTGAAATAAGCTTCAATATTCCGGAGGAAGGTTATATGCATCCATGGACCTTCAGCAGCGATGACAAGCGTTTTGAAATGGACTTTAGCCCCGTGCTTGATCGAAGCAGCCACATCAACGCTCTTCTTATCGAGTCAGACCAGCATCAGGTATTCGGACGTTTTACAGGCGAAATTATTCTCGATGACGGAACAGTGCTTCATCTCAAGGATTTTATGGGCTTCGCTGAAAAAGTACGCAATCGCTATTGATTTTATTAAAGCTTTGCCTGTATTATATCCATTATGGCTTTATTAACAGTAAACAATCTTTCAAAGTCCTTTGGTACGCGCACTCTTTTTGAGAATATGCGCTTTGAAGTCGATGCTCACGATAAGATAGGTCTCGTTGGCGTGAACGGCTGCGGAAAAACAACTCTCTTTCATATCCTTACCGGCGCAGAAGGTCGTGACAGCGGAACGGTTTCATTCGGACGTGACGTGCGCATTGTAACAATGGAGCAAAACGTAAGCGACACTAGAAAAAGCCTCTATGAAGCAACTCTTTCCGTTTTCTCATCGCTTATAGATATCGAAGCCGAAATAAACGCTATTGACGATGCGCTTTCTTTATCGCCCGACGACCCGATGGCGCTTCTTTCAAGAGAGCAGGTGCTTCGCGACAAATTTACACTTTCCGGAGGCTTGACCTATAAAAACCGCACGCGCTCAACCTTGCTCGGCCTTGGTTTTTTGCCGGATGAGCTTGATAAGCCATTGGAAACCATGAGCGGTGGCCAAAGAAACAAAGCTCAGTTAGCGCGCATTTTACTCTCCGAATCCAAGCTTATGCTGCTTGATGAGCCGACAAATCATCTTGATATAGACGCAATAACTTATCTTGAGGATTATCTGCTCGCATATCGCGGCGCCTTCATCGTGATCTCACATGACCGCTATTTTCTCGATAAGGTCACGAATAAGACCATGGAGATAAAAAACAGCCGTGTGATTATTTCAGGCGGCAATTATTCGAGGCATTTGCAACTTCAAAGCAGCGAAAAAGAGATACAGCGCCGCCATTTTACGGCGACCCAGCGCGAGATACGGCGTATAGAAGGAATAATAGATCAGCAGCGAAGCTTTGGCCGCGAGCGCAACTTCATCACTATTGCCTCAAAGCAAAAGCAGATCGAGCGCTTAAAAGAGAGCCTGATAGAGCCGGAAAAAGAACCGGAAGGAATCCATTTTCACTTTAAAGCCCGCGAGGTAGGCGGAAATGACGTTCTTTTTTGTGAGGATCTTTCAAAAGCTTATGAAAAGCCTGTTTTTCGGGATGTTAATATTCATTTGCGCCGCGGAGAGCGTGTATTTCTTCTCGGCTCAAACGGCTGCGGAAAGACCACCTTGCTTAGAATAATAATCGGTCAGGAGTATCCCGATAAAGGCAGCGTTAGATTCGGCGCACATGTTCATCCGGGCTATTATGAGCAGCATATGAGCTCATTGAACGATAAAAATACCGTTTTATCGGAAATTTGGGATGCTTATCCAAAGTATAACAATACGCAGATACGCTCGGCATTGGCGGCCTTCCTCTTTAGGGGAGACGACAGCGATAAATCCATTGCTTTGCTTTCCGGCGGCGAAAAAGCGCGCGTTCAGCTCTTAAAGCTTATGCTTTCAGAGGATAATCTTTTACTCTTGGATGAACCGACAAATCATTTGGATATTGCTTCCCGCGAGGCATTGGAAAAAGCCTTGGAAGAGCATGACGGCACTATGCTGATAGTTACGCATGACCGCTATCTGGTCAACCGACTGGCCGACCGTATTCTTGTAATGGGAGAAGATGGCGTAAAAGAATACATAGGCGGATATGACGATTATCTTGAAGCCAAGAAAAGCTTGACTGAAAATAATGAGGACCCGTCTATAAAACCGGCGCCGAAAACAAACGATTATGCGCTTCAAAAAAAGAAACAGAACGAAATAAACCTTGCAACCGGAGAGGTACGGCGCATTGAGGAAAAAATAGGTGCCGCAGAAAAAGAGCTGTCCGATATACATGAAGCCATGGCGATCTCCGCCACGGATTATTCACGCATACAACAGCTCTCTGAAAATGCCGAAAAAGTGCAGAACCAGATCGATACGCTGTATTCTCAATGGGAAAAGGCTCAGCAAAAGCTCGACGAACTCACATAAAGTCTTTTTACTTGTTTTCCAGGTCGCTAATATTTTTCTCTAGCGTTTCCTTCTGCTCATTTGAAGCCGCCATTTTTGCGGCTTTTCGTTTTGACACATGCTTTTGACGCCAAAGTCCATATGCAAAGCCAAGAATCACAGCAAGCAGCGCTATATATCCCCAAATTGTAGTTTCTCCCATATTATCCTCCCAGATTCATTATGTTTCAATAGTATATCTTTATCACAAAAATCTCAATAGTTTATCGTGAATTGCACATGCTACATTTTTTGCTTTACGCACTTAGGCATGTTATAATGTAAAAAACTTTTGAGGAGAAAAAATATGGCAATCGAGCCGGTACGCGAATATTTCAAGGAACTTAATATTGATGATCGCATTCTTGAATTTGAAGTTTCAAGCGCAACAGTTGAATTGGCCGCTCAAGCGGTTGGCGTAGAGGGTGCGCGTATTGCGAAAACGCTTTCCTTCCATCAGGGCGATAAATGTATTTTGATAGTCGCTGCAGGCGACGCTAAGATAGATAACAGAAAATTCAAAGATCAGTTCGGCATGAAGGCCAGAATGCTATCCGCCGATGAAGCGGAAGCTCTTATCGGACATGCCGTCGGCGGCGTATGCCCCTTTGCGGTAAAAGACAGCGTTGCAGGAATATATCTTGACGATTCGCTCAAACGCTTCGATACCGTATTTCCTGCATGTGGCAGCAGCAACAGCGCTATCGAGCTAAGCTGCGACGAGTTATACCGATACTCTAAGGCAGACGCATGGATAGATGTCTGCAAGCTTCCCTCAGAGGAGGAGTAAAACAAGGTGAAGATAAAAAAGCTTTGCAGCTTGCTGCTTGTTATTTTGCTTGGCGCAGCGCTTATCGCGGGCTGCGATTCTCAAATGCTCGATCAGGCAGCGCAGATCCTTTTGCAGGAGCTACTCTCGCAGCAACAACAGCAGCAACAAAACGAACAGCCTCTGCCGCCTTCTCAGTCACCGGTTTTATTTGAAGCGGAAGAAACTGCGCAGCCCTCCCCTGCGTCCGGCATAAAATATGGCGATGCATATTATACGGAAAAAGACGTAGCGGATTATCTTCACGCATATAATGAGCTACCACCAAACTATATCACCAAATCACAGGCGAAGAACAAAGGATGGAAGGCTTCCGAAGGCAATCTTTGGGATGTTGCCGAGGGCGCTTGCATAGGCGGCGATTATTTCGGCAATTATGAGGCTAAGCTTCCTGAAGCCAAGAACCGCGACTGGTATGAATGTGATGTGAATTATAGCGGAGGCTATCGTGGCGCAGAGCGCCTGCTTTATTCCAACGACGGCTTGATCTATTATTCTGACGACCATTATGCGAGCTTTACTCAATTATATTAGGAGAAACGATACTATGCGTGAATATATCCTTAACGGAAGCTCTATGACAGATCCCGAAAGTATGCAGGACGAACTGCAACGCTGTTTTATCATGCCCGAATACTACGGCAGAAATCTGGACGCCCTTTGGGATGTGCTCACCGAATTCGACGAAGGGTTCGGCATAACGATAAACAACGCCGAGGATATGCCTAAAGAGCTGTTTTCCAAGCTTGCCGGGCTTTTTCTTAACTTTTGCCGCATACAGCCTGACGCGGTTTTCAACATTACCTCAGATGTATTAAAACCGGGTTTATATCGCCACTTCAAAGGACGGGAATATAGATTACTATATCTCGCATTACATTCCGAATCTCTTGAGCCTATAGTAGTCTATCAAGCCATATACGGTTCACGCGGGATCTGGGTGCGTCCCGCCGCGATGTGGAACGAAACAATAGAGCGAAACGGAGTAAAGACCACAAGGTTCCAGCGCATAGGCGAATAAAGATGAAAAAAGCATTTACAAATCTTAGAGGCTTATGCTACAATAAATGACGTTCAAGCCGAAGTGATGGAATTGGCAGACGTGACGGACTCAAAATCCGTTGGTAGCGATACCGTGTGGGTTCGAGTCCCACCTTCGGCACCATAACAGTTAAGGTAATTGATACAATCGTATCAGTTACCTTAACGTTTTTTTATGCCCAGAAAAGGCTGTAATACTGGGCTTTTTATCAAATCAATGCACCCGCTGTTCTTTATAAACTACAATATATAGTGTTTTTCGTAGTGCGAATTCTTACTTAATCGCCACATATACACTTCAATTCGTTTTTTGATTTGGCTATCGTTTTTCGATTAGTTTACCATAGAGCACCCTCGATTCAACCGAGGG
>CAYPAH010000056.1:0-5620 GCA_964408655.1 uncultured Oscillospiraceae bacterium
GGCTTTGCGCTCTTCGCCATCTTTCTTAAGGGCAGGCGCGGAAAAAAGCTTAGCGGCGACGCGGAGACAGACCCGAAATACGACCTGTATTTCGGCGGAGAAAAGAGCGTTTATTCACAGGTGAGCGGCTCTGACCTTTTCTGGGGCTTCAAGCATAAGATGCGCGGCTATTTCAGCTATATGCACGAGGCGCACAGCGGCGTTGTGAATGATTATGCTCTCTGGGGCGTCGCCGCCATTGCTCTCACCGTGCTCTATATGTTCCTGTTCGTGCTGTAAAGGGGGATGAGTGATGCTTAACTTAATGCCGATATTCAACATTCTCATATTCCCGGGGCTTCTGTTTTGCGTTTTCGCGGCGTTTTTGATAGCCGGAGTTGACCGCAAGCTTGTCGCAAGAATGCAGGGCAGGGTGGGGCCGCCGCTCAGACAGCCCGTCTACGATTTTTTCAAGCTTATGGGGAAAGAGACCATAATTCCCGCCGCCGCCCATAAAAAGCCCTTTTTGATCGCGCCGAAAATAGGCTTTATCAGTCTTATAGTTCTGGCGCTGTTCATCCCGATAAAGCGCTATCTGTTCTTTAACGGCATAGCGGATATCGTTGTGATACTTTATCTTCTTTGCATACCCTCTCTCGCGCTTATCGCGGGCGGCGCGGCCTCGGGCTCTCCCTTTGCGGGGGTGGGGCTCTCGCGTGAAATGGTCTCGATCATCTCATATGAGCTTCCGCTCGCGGTAATACTGCTGACGGCGGGAAAGCTGGCGGGCGGCGGGGAAATAACGCTCTCCTTTGCCGATATCGCGAGGTTCCAGATAGAAAACGGGCCCAATCTTTTGAGATGGAGTATGCTTCCCGCGGCGGCGGCAATGCTTATGGTGCTGCCCTGCGAGGCGGGCATACATCCCTTTGACACGGCCGAGGCCGAGACCGAGATATGCGAAGGTCTCTTATGCGAATACAGCGGCGCGCCGCTTGCCGTTTTCAAGCTTAACGGAGCTTTGAAAATGTATATCATGTCCGCCCTGTTCACAGCCCTATTCCTTGGCGGCGCGGGCACGGGCAGCCTGGCTCTCGACAGCGTGATATTCGTGCTGGAATGCATGGCTGTGGTCTTTGTTTCAATGACGCTGCCTCACGCCGTCTGCGCAAGATTCAAGGTGGAGCAGTTGTTCAAATTTTACTGGACGAGTGTGACTCTGCTTGCCCTTACCAGCTTGATTCTGGTATGGCTCGGGCTGTAAGGAGGAGAGTATGTTCAAAAAAGCTATGGCGAAAAGCGCGGCGAAGTCGCCGTGGATATATCATGTAAACGCGGGCTCTTGCAACGGCTGCGATATAGAGCTGGTGGCCTGCCTTACGCCCCGCTATGATGCGGAGCGCTTCGGCTTCAAGCTTGCGGGCACGCCAAGGCAGGCGGATATAGTCGTGGTGTCGGGGCCTGTTACGAGCCAGACTAAAGAACGGCTTTTGCGCGTTCTCGCGCAGGTGCCCGAGCCTAAAGCAGTCGTTTCTCTTGGCTCATGCCCGCGCTCATGCAACGTGTTCAAGGGCAGCTATTCGGTGGAAGGGCCGCTGGATAAATTCACCCATGTAGATGTTTCCGTGGCGGGCTGCGCGCCAAAGCCCGAAGCGATAATGCAGGGGCTCGTTATGGCGGCGCAGATCCTCAGGGAGAAAAAGGAGGGTAAAAAATGAGCCTGCCCTATTTTGAAGAAGCGCTCGCGAAGCTTTTCAGCAAGCCGTCCACAGGCGCTTTTCCCAAGCTGGTGCCGCCCGCCGCGCCAGGATATCGCGGCAGGATAGTTTATCACGCCGATAAATGCATCGGCTGCGGCCTTTGCATAAGGGTATGCGCGCCTCAGGCGATAACGAAAAGCTCTCTTATAAACGAAAACGGCGATGAAGAGGTCACTATGGAGTTCCATATGGGCTCATGCACCTTTTGCAACACCTGCGCGGATTTTTGCAGCAAAAAGGCCATAGAGCTCAGCGAGGATTATATGCTGGTGGTCACCGATGAAGACGAGCTGAAGGTGCGCGGCACTTATATCAAGGAAAAGCCCGCGCCCAGACCCCCCGCCGCAGCGGCGGCGAAGACGGTAGAAGCGGCGGAAAAAGCGTAGAGACGGATTTGAAGGAAAAAAGAAAAACCTACAGGATAGACATAGGCGGAACGGTGCAGGGCGTGGGCTTTCGCCCGTTTCTTCATAGGCTTGCGCGGACATACGGGCTTGGCGGACGGGCGTGGAACAGCTCCGGGGGAGTAAGGCTGATGCTAACGGCAAGCGTAAGCGAGCTTTCGCTTATACTTAATGAGATCGAGAAGGAAGCGCCGCGCCTTGCAAGGGTAAAAAGCATTGCCTGCGAAGAGACATGCCTTGAAGAATATGAGGATTTTCTTATTCTGCCAAGCCAAAGGCAAAGCGAAAGCATGGCGGGAGTGTCGCCGGATATATGCGTTTGCGGGGATTGCTTAAAAGAGCTTTTTGACCCCGGCGACAGGCGATATCTCTATCCCTTCATAAACTGCACGAACTGCGGCCCCCGTTTTACGATAATACGCTCCGTTCCCTATGACAGGGGGAACACGAGCATGTCCGCCTTTGAAATGTGCGATAGCTGCGCGGGCGAATATCACGATATAGAAGACCGCCGCTATCACGCCCAGCCGGATTGCTGCGAGGCTTGCGGCCCGGGCGTCTTTTTCCTCGACAAGGATGAAAACGACGTTTTGAATGACGCGATAGAAACGGCAAGGGAATATTTGAAAAGCGGAAGGATCATCGCAGTAAAGGGTCTTGGGGGAATACATCTCGCCTGTGAAGCTTTTGACGCGAAGGCTGTGGCAAGGCTTAGAGAGCTTAAAAGGCGCGACGAGCGTCCCTTTGCGATAATGTGCGCGGATATCGGGCAGGCGTCGATGCTTTGCGAAATATCGCCTGCTGAAGCGGAGCTTTTGCAAAGCCCGAAAAGGCCGATAACGCTGCTTAAAAAGAAGGACGAGAGCTTATCTCATTGCAGCGAAAACGCTTATCTTGGCATAATGCTGCCGTATACGCCGCTGCATTATCTTTTAACGCGGGATATGGAGCCGCTGGTTATGACCAGCGCAAACCTTTCGGAGCGGCCGATATTCTATAAAAACGCCGATGCGCTCAAAGAGCTTTACGGCTTGGCCGACGGATTTCTTCTCCACAACAGGGAGATACATGTTCCCTGTGACGATTCGCTGCTTTTTGAGCTTGATGGCGCGCCTTATTTTATAAGAAGGTCGCGCGGCTTTGTGCCCGAGGGCTTATCCCTTCCCTTAGATGCGGGAACGGCGCTTGCCTGCGGGGCGGAGCAAAAGGCTTCGTTTGCGTTTTCAAAGGGGAACAGCGCTTATTTGAGCCAGCATATAGGGGATTTGAAAAACCTTGAGACGCTGGAGCTTTACGAGCGCATGACGCGGCATTTCAGCTCTCTTTTTGATATCAGGGCAGCCTGCGTCGCCTGCGATATGCACCCGGACTATCTTTCTACCGCCTTTGCAGAAAAAACGGCGCGCCAAAACGGACTGCCGCTTTACCGCATTCAGCATCACCACGCGCACATGGCCTCGTGCATGGCGGATAACGGCTTGAACGAGCCCTGCATCGGCGTGATATGGGACGGCACGGGCTATGGAACGGATGGCAAAACATGGGGCGGCGAGTTTTTCACGGGAGATTACAGCTCGGTAAAACGGGCGGGAAGCATAAGGCCGCTGCTTTTGGCCGGAGGAGACGCGGCGATAAAGGAGATATACAGAGTGGCCTGCGCGCTCGCGCTTGACGCGGAGGAAGAGCTGCCGGATATCTGCGCATGGCCTGAAAGCGAGGCGGTGAAAAAGCTGCTCGAGCTAAAGCTCAATGTCCCGGCCTCTTCGGGCATGGGCAGGCTTTTTGACGGCGTATACTCGCTTATCACGGGCAGAAAAAGCGTGAGCTACGAAGGGCAGGGCGCGGTTTTGCTCGAGGCTGCCGCAAAGGACGGCGAAAACGGAGAATATCCTTACGAAATATATCTTGATGAAGGCCGTTATACCTTCGATCACAGGCCGGTGATAAAAAGCCTTATCAAAGAAAAACGCAACGGCGCGGATAACGGCCTTATCGCGGCGAGATTTATGAATACGCTGGTGAAGATGGCGCTTGAGGTGTGCATAAGGCTGCGGCAGGAGAGCGGCTTAAAGAGAGTAGTGCTCTCGGGCGGGGTGTTTTTGAACCGCTATATTTTAATCAGGCTTTGCGCGGCGCTTGATAGCGGCGGCTTTAGAGTATATCATCATAGCAGAGTCTCCGCTAATGATGAGGGCATAGCCCTTGGCCAGCTTATGATAGCGGCGGCGCTCAGAGAAGGGTCTTAGCCGGAAAGGAAAGAATATGTGTCTTGCGATACCGCTCAGGCTGCTTGAAATAAACGGAAACGACGCCCTTGCGGAGGCGGCGGGCTTCAAGCGCCCCGTCAGGGTAGATTTTATCGATGGAGCAAAGCCGGGCGAATATGTGATAGTCCACGCAGGCTTTGCTATAGAGAGACTGAATAAAGAACAGGCGGAAGAAAGCTTATCCGCATGGAAGGAGCTTAACGATGCCCTCTCTAAAGAGTAACGAGCTGATAAAAGCGATAAACGCCATGCCTGTTCCAAAGGACGGCCTTCGCATCATGGAGGTGTGCGGCACTCACACCATGGCGATAGCAAAAAGCGGCTTAAGATCGCTTTTGCCCGCGGGGATAAAGCTTGTTTCCGGCCCGGGCTGTCCTGTCTGCGTAACGGACGGGGGAGATATAGAAAGCTGTCTTGCGCTTTGCGAGATCGAAAATGTCATAGTTTGCTGCTATGGGGATATGCTAAAGGTTCCCGGCAAAGAGCGCGGAGACAGCCTGCTAAAAAGAAAGGCGACGGGCGCAGGGCTGCGCGTGCTGTTTTCGCCCATGGACGCAGTGAAGCTTGCCTGTGAAAATCCGCAAAAGGAGCTCGTGTTCATAGGCGTAGGCTTTGAGACTACCGCGCCCGGCACGGCGGCGGCGCTGGAAAAAGCCCGCGAAGAGGGGATAAATAATTTTTCCGTCATGCCGCTTTTAAAGCGGGTGGAGCCCGCGCTGAGAGCGCTTGCGGCTCTGCCTGATTTTTCCATAGACGCGCTGCTCTGTCCTGGACATGTTGCAAGCGTGATCGGAGCCGACGGCTTTGCCTTTGCGGCAAGGGAGCTCAAGCTTCCCTCAGTGGTGGCGGGCTTTGAAAGCGAGGATATACTTCTTGCGATATGGCGGCTGCTTCTGCAAAAGCAGAAGGGCGAGGCTGTAATAGAAAACATGTATCCGCGCGCGGTAAAAAAAGAAGGCAATCAGCTTGCGCTGAATATGATAAGCAAGGTATTTGAGCCCTGCGCCGCCCGCTGGAGGGGACTGGGGTTGATAGAGGAAAGCGGCTATGCGCTTAAAGAGCCTTATGCCTTTATGGATGCAAGGCGGCGCTTTTCGCTGAAAGAACAAAAAAGCGGAAATCCGGCCTGCTGCCGCTGCGGAGAGATAATATGCGGGCTGAGCGAGCCTGTTGACTGTTCGCTTTTCGCAAAAGAATGTACGCCTGAGGA
>CAYPAH010000056.1:5630-12343 GCA_964408655.1 uncultured Oscillospiraceae bacterium
GTGGGCCCCTGCATGGTGTCAAGCGAGGGAGCCTGCGCCGCGGCATATAAGTACGGCGCTTTATAAGAAAGACAGGAGCTTTATGGACGGGATAATAACGATGGATCATGGCGAGGGCGGCAAAAAGACCGCCGCGCTGATAGAAAAGCTGTTTCTTCCGGCTTTTTCCAACCCCGCGCTCGAAAGTCTTGGAGATGGAGCTGTGCTGAGCATAAGCTCCGGCGACGGGCTTGTGTGCAGCACGGACAGCTTTGTTATTTCGCCGCGCTTTTTCCCCGGCGGCGACATCGGCAAGCTGAGCGTGTGCGGCACGGTGAACGACATATGCATGGCGGGCGGCAAGCCGCTCTATCTTACGCTTGGCATGATACTTGAAGAAGGGCTTGAAATAAGCGAGCTTGAACGCATAACAGAGTCGATAGCCGAAACCGCGAAAGCCTGCGGCGTGAAGATAATAACCGGAGATACAAAGGTGGTGGAGCGCGGCAGGGGCGACGGCATATATATAAATACCGCCGGAATAGGCACGCTCAGGCATAGCTCTCTTTCACCAAAGAACATAAAAGAGGGCGACGCGGTGATAATTTCAGGCAGCGTGGGCGACCACGGCGCGG
Source organism: uncultured Oscillospiraceae bacterium (assembly GCA_964408655.1). Lineage (GTDB taxonomy): Bacteria > Bacillota > Clostridia > Christensenellales > CAG-138 > JAQVRG01. The sequence goes on from CAYPAH010000056.1 coordinate 6,245, forward strand.
CTGTCATGCTCTCGAGAGACGAGCTGGGCTTTGAAAGCTCGCTGAGCTCAGACTGCGCGCCGCTCGATAAGATATGCGAAGCTCTTTTGCCTCTGGGCGAAAGATTAAGAGTGCTGCGCGACCCCACCCGCGGAGGAGTTGCGACGGCGCTTTGCGAATTTATGGAAAACAGCCCCTTGTGCATCGAGATAGACGAGAGCGCCGTTCCCGTGCGCAAAGAGGTGAAAAGCGCCTGCGAGCTTCTGGGGCTCGACCCGCTTTATTGCGCAAACGAGGGCAAGCTTATCGCGGTGGTCGAAAATGAGAGCGCGAAAGAGGCTCTTTCAATGATAAAAGGCGCCCCCTACGGGGAAAACGCGGCGATAATAGGCAATGTCAGCTCAAAACGGGAGGGCTGCGTGATATTGCACACGGATATAGGCGGAACAAGAATACTCACAAAGCTCGCGGGAAGCCAGCTTCCCAGAATATGCTGAAAAAGTGATAAAGGGAGGATAAGAAAAATGAGCGGCTATAAAAAGTTCGAAATAAGCGCGGAGGAGATAATGCCTCTCGCAAAGCGTATGCGTGAGAGCGGAAGGATGCTCGTTATGATACATGGCTATCTGGATGAAGACGGCGCTTTTGTCATATCGTATGAATACGACGTAGAGGGAGCGATAGAAAGCTATCAGCTAAAGACGAAGGAAAGATCACTGCCCTCGATAAGCTCTATCTATGACGCGGCGGCCTCGTGGCCGGAAAAAGAGCTTGAAGAGCTTATGGGCATGGAATTTGAGGGGCTTGATATGAAGGGTCGCCTGTTTTTGCCGGAGGATATGCTTGACGAGCGTGGACAGATAATCGTAAGCCCCTTGAAGGAGCTCAGAGAGAAGCGCGAAGCGCGCGAATAACGCGGATAATATAATGAAATATGGTGTAAATGTGAAATTGCGGCGCTTGGCTTGACTAAAGGCATTGCGCCGCATTAACATTACTTAGGTATGTTTATATATGAAAAAAGCGTTAGGAGAAGATCTTTTTTATGATTAAACGGCTCCTGCAATGTGTGCGGGAATATAAAACGGCTTCGCTGCTCGCGCCGCTCTTTGTGTCGCTGGAGGTAGTGATGGAGGTGGTGATCCCGCTGCTCATGGCGAGGCTCATCGACCAAGGCGTGGACGCCGGCAACATGGCGGAGGTGTGGCGCATAGGCGCTCTGCTTGCGCTTTGCTGCCTTATCTCGCTCAGCTTCGGCGCGCTTTCAGGCAGCTTTGCGGCAAAGGCTTCGGCGGGCTTTGCGTCAAATCTCAGGCACGATATGTATTATAACGTGCAGAGCTTTTCCTTTGCGAACATCGATAAATTTTCAAGCGCAAGCCTTGTTACGCGCCTCACAACCGACGTTACGAATATTCAGATGTCCTATCAGATGATAGTGAGGATAGCCGTTCGCGCGCCGGTAATGCTGGTCTTTGCTATGATAATGGCCTTCTCGGTGAATAAAAACGTGGCGACGTTATTTCTTGCGGCCATTCCCGTTCTGGGCGTAGGGCTGTATTTGATAATGACGGGCGCGCATCCCATATTCAACCGTGTTTTCAAGACCTATGACAAGCTCAATAAGGTCGTGCAGGAAAACCTTCGCGGCATTCGCGTTGTGAAATCCTTCGTGCGCGAGGATTATGAAGAAAAGAAATTCGGAGAGGTCTCCGAATCCATTTACAAGGATTTCAGCAAGGCTGAAAAGCTGCTTGCCTTCAACGCGCCGCTCATGCAGTTTTGCATGTATGGCTGTATGCTGCTCTCCGGCTGGATAGGCGCAAGGCTTATCGTTGGAGGAAGCATGACCACGGGCGAGCTTATGAGCGTTATCACCTATGCCATGCAGATACTTATGAGCCTTATGATGCTCTCGATGGTGTTCGTGATGATCGTTATTTCCCGCGCGAGCGCGGAGCGCGTCACCGAGGTGCTAAATGAAAAGAGCGACATAGCCGATCTGCCCGTGGCGGAAACGGATATAAAGGACGGCGGCATCGTTTTTGAGCATGTGGATTTCAGCTATGCCAAGGATGAAAACAAGCTCTGCCTTATCGACATAAACCTCGATATAAAGCCCGGTGAAACGGTAGGCATACTGGGCGGAACGGGCGCGGGCAAAACTACGCTCGTGCAGCTTATCCCACGCCTTTATGACGTTACGCGCGGCAGCGTTAAGGTGGGCGGCAGGGACGTTCGCGAATATGATATAGAGGCGCTTCGCCAAAAGGTGGCGGTAGTGCTGCAAAAAAACACGCTTTTTTCCGGCACTGTAAGCGAAAATCTCAGATGGGGCGACCCCGACGCCACGCAGGAGCAGCTTGAGCGGGTGTGCCGCCTTGCCTGCGCCGACGAATTCATTCAAAAAATGCCCGAGGGCTATAACACCCATATCGAGCAGGGCGGCAGCAATGTTTCCGGCGGACAGAGACAGCGCCTTTGCATCGCGCGAGCGCTGCTTAAAGATCCTAAGATACTGATACTTGATGATTCCACCAGCGCCGTTGACACCGCTACCGACGCGAGCATACGAAGAGCCTTCCGCGAGGAGCTGCCCAATGTTACAAAGCTTATCATAGCCCAGCGCGTTTCAAGCGTTCAGGACGCAGACAAAATAATCGTTATGGAAAACGGGCGCATAGACGGCGTTGGCAGGCATGAAGACCTGCTTGCCTATAACCGCATATATCAAGAGGTCTATAATTCTCAGATGAAGGGAGGCGATTTTGATGAGCAGCGCTCCTAAAGGCCCCGGCAGAAGAGGAATGGCGCCCAAGGCGGGAATAAAGGATATTGACGGCTCGGTACTGCGCCGTTTGATGAGCTATATATGGAAGCCCTATAAATTCAGATTCGCGCTCGTTATGGCCTGCCTTCTTATAAGCGCGCTTACGGGCGTTGCGGGCTCGCTCTTTTTGCAGACCCTTATCGACGATTATATAACGCCTCTCATGCTTGAAGCGAACCCTTCGTTCGCCGGGCTCTTTCAGGCCGTTTTGAAGATGGGATGCATATACCTCGCGGGCATTGCGGCCACCTTTATCTATAACCGCGTGATGGTGAGCATTTCACAAGGCGTGCTCAAGACCATAAGAGACGATATGTTCGCCCATATGCAGTCTCTGCCCATAAGCTATTTCGACAGGCATAACTTTGGCGACGTTATGAGCTATTATACCAACGACACCGACACGCTGCGCCAAATGATCTCGCAGACCATCCCGCAGCTTTTCAGCTCGCTCATAACCATAATTTCGGTGCTTTGTGCGATGATAGCTTTGAGCCTTCCGCTAACGCTCCTCGTTCTTGCATTCGTGAGCTTCTCTCTCTTCATCTCGCGCGGGATCGCGGGCAAGAGCGGCAGCTTTTTCGTGGCGCAGCAGAAGTCGCTTGCCTCTCTCAACGGCTATATCGAAGAAATGATACACGGTCAAAAGGTAGTCAAGGTCTTCTGTCACGAGCGGGCGGCCGAGGCGGATTTCGACCTGCGCAACGGCGAGCTTCGCGATAACGCGGCGCAGGCGCACAAGTTTGCGAATATAATGATGCCCATAATGGCGAATCTCGGCAACCTTCTCTATGTGCTGGTGGCTATCGTCGGCGGCGCTATCGCCGTTTCGGGCGGCGCTGTTACCCTTGGCGTTATCGCATCGTTCCTGCAGCTCACAAAAAGCTTCACCATGCCGATAAATCAGGTGGCGCAGCAGTTCAACACGGCTGTTATGGCGCTTGCGGGCGCGGGGCGCATATTCAGGCTTCTCGATGAAAGCTCAGAGGGCGACGGCGGCACTGTTACGCTTGTCAACGTAGTTAAGGATGAAAACGGAGAGATGCGCGAAAGCGAAGCGCGCACCGGTATCTGGGCATGGAAGTGTCCCAAGGTTAACGGAGAGAACAATTATGTCGAGCTGCTTGGCGATATCCGCTTCAACGAGGTGGACTTTGCCTATGTGCGGGGCAAGACCGTGCTCTACGACGTTTCGCTTTACGCAAAGCCGGGACAGAAGATCGCCTTTGTCGGCGCGACGGGCGCGGGAAAAACGACGATAACCAATCTGATAAACCGTTTTTACGATTTGGAGGACGGGCGCATAACATATGACGGCATAAATATAAACCGCATAAAAAAGCCCGACCTTCGCCGCTCGCAGACTTATGTTTTGCAGGAGGTAAATCTCTTTTCCGGCTCCATAATGGAAAATATCCGATACGGCAAGCTGAACGCTACGGATGAAGAGGTGATAGCCGCGGCAAAGCTTGCCAACGCCCACGATTTCATCATGCGCCTGCCCGAGGGATATGACACGGTGATAGACGGCGACGGCAGCGGACTTTCGCAGGGGCAGCGGCAGCTTTTATCCATAGCCCGCGCGGCTGTGGCCGACCCGCCCGTGATGGTGCTTGACGAGGCGACCAGCTCTATTGACACAAGAACGGAATCTCTGGTGCAAAGGGGCATGGACTCGCTTATGCAGGGACGAACGGTATTCGTTATAGCGCACAGGCTTTCTACCGTTCGCGATTCAGAGGCGATAATGGTGCTTGAGAGCGGGCGGATAATAGAGCGCGGCACCCATGAGCAGCTTATGGATGAAAAGGGCAGATATTTCCAGCTCTATAACGGAACGATGGAATAAATAGCCCGGCGGCTTTCGAAGGCAAAAGAAATTCTTTTGCCTTCGATTTTTTTCGGGATCCGCACTGCAATTTATGATCGCGATAGCGATTCTCGGGCGAGGCCTGTGACAGGCGAAAGCCCCTTTGCCTTTCGGGATTTCAGCAACGAGCCATATTGGCCATTTTTTCTTTCACGATGCGTTTTAATTCTTGCAAAGCCGCAAATACTAATTTATACTATAAAAGTACATATCTGTTTGCATTTTCGGGCATAGACCCGAATATAAAATACGGCCGGCCGTTACTCCACCCTTGTGACGGCGGGTACGAAAAGAAAGAGAGGGTATTTCACCGCGTCGGCTTGCGGTGCGGCAGTGTGGAGACCTGCCGCAGAGCACATACGGTTTTTGCTCCGTATGCTGCGAGAGATCATGCGCGGAGGCGCTTTTCTCAAAGCCGGGAACTATGGCAAGTCTTAAACTGAGGAACATCAAGAAGATCTATCCCGTGTCCGCCGAGGATAAAAAAGCCCGCAAAAAGAACAAGCCCGAAGAAGGCGAAAAGAAAAACAATCTGCAAATTACCGACGAAGGCGTTGTGGCTGTGCAGTCCTTCAATCTCGATATTGCGGATAAGGAATTCGTCGTTCTGGTCGGCCCTTCCGGCTGCGGCAAATCCACCACCCTTCGCATGATCGCAGGTCTGGAGGAGATCACCGAGGGCGAGCTTTACATTGGCGACCGCATCGTTAACGACGTTGCTCCCAAGGATCGCGATATCGCGATGGTGTTCCAGAATTACGCGCTTTATCCGCATATGACCGTTTATGACAACATGGCCTTCTCTTTGAAGCTGCGCAAGGCTCCCAAGGAAGAGATAGACAGAAAAGTAAAAGAGGCCGCCGAGATCCTCGGCATCACCGAATATCTCAACCGCCGCCCCAAGGCTCTTTCCGGCGGACAGCGCCAGCGCGTGGCCATAGGCCGCGCCATCGTCCGCGAGCCGCAGGTCTTTCTCATGGACGAACCGCTTTCCAACCTTGACGCCAAGCTTCGCAACCAGATGCGCGCAGAGCTTATCAAGCTTCGCCAGCGCATAAACACCACTTTCGTCTATGTTACCCACGATCAGACCGAGGCCATGACCCTTGGAGATCGCATCGTTATAATGAAGGATGGCTTCATTCAGCAGATAGGCACTCCGCAGGAGGTCTTCAATCATCCCGCCAACCTCTTTGTCGCGGGCTTTATCGGCACTCCGCAGATGAACTTCTTCGAAAACGTCAAGCTCAGCCGCGAGGGTGAAAAATACTTTGTTGAGCTCAAGGGCTGCCGCATCGATATCGATGAGGACAAGTGCAGGGCTCTGCGCGAAAACGGCGTTGAAAGCCGCGAGGTCACTCTCGGTGTGCGTCCCGATCATATAATGATTACGTCCGACGGCCGCGGCATTAAGTCCAAG
>CAYPAH010000057.1:0-5015 GCA_964408655.1 uncultured Oscillospiraceae bacterium
GAGCTTATAGACGGCAGCGACGAAAAAAGAGAAGAAGAAGGCTCCATCAACCTTTCCGAGTTTGACCGCACTCTCAGCGCGCTTGGCCTTGGCGATATAGAAAGCAACGCGAAATATTTCATCTCCTTCACCAAGCAGCTATTCAACAAGACGGTGCTCAAAAACCTGCCCAAGGACAAGTTCGTTATACAGATACGCGCTTCAAAGCAATGCGGCGCGAAGGAGCTGCTGCTTTATCATCAGCTTCGCAATTACGGATATTCGCTGGCGATCACCTGCGTTGAGGACGGCAATATCGACCGTCAGCTTCTCGATCTTGCCGATTATTGCAAGCTCGACATAGGCAAGATAAACGGCAGCGTGCAAATGGCGCTTATAAAGCAATATTCCACAAAGACATTTATCGCCACTGGAGTTACTACCCGGGATGATTTTGAAAACGCCCAGCGCCGCGGCTTCAAGCTCTTTCAGGGCTATTTCTTCCAGCAGCCCGTCGTAACGACAAAAACGAAGGATATCGACACGCTGAAGGTCAATTACTTCCGCCTTATGAAGCTGACCAGCACCGATGAATATGTTGATTTTCAGGAGATAAGTTCCATTATCTCATCGGACGTCGCCATGTCATACAAGCTGCTCAAGCTTTTGAACTCGGCCGCCGTTGGTCTGAGATCGCGCATGTCCTCAATTTCAATGGCTGTTGCATATCTTGGCGAGGAAAACCTTAAAAAGTGGATAGCGCTTCTCGCTATTCAGGGCGTTTCCTCCGACAAGCCGCTGGAGCTCGTTCGCCTTTCGCTTATACGCGCGCGCTTTGGCGAGATACTCGCCCCTCAGCTTCGCCCCCACAGGGACGCCCGCCATGTATTCCTGACGGGAATGCTTTCGCTTTTGCATATAGCCCTCGACATATCCAAGGAGGAGCTTATGGAGCAGATACCCGTCGCGGACGAGATACGCGAATCCCTTGCCGGAAAAGACGGCGCATATTCCGACATATTGAATTTCTTCAGGAATTACGAATATGCCAACTGGGATGAGATAACCCGTTTTGCGGACACGAACGGCATAGGCTGCAGCACGATAAGCGAAGCCTATATCGAAGCCGTAAAATGGTGCAACGAGCTGATAACGGCCTCGTAAAAAGCAAATTCATCCTCTAGTATAATCACACAAGGCGGCAAAGCCCGTTCGGGCTTTGCCGCCTTTCTTTTGAGCTTTTATATCGCGCTTAATATTTTCTATTCAATATGCTTCTGATGATAACATAGAGTATCAGCTCGCCGCAGACGGCATAGGAGCAAAAGAGCGATATCGCTTCTTTGTTGATGAACATGCACACCAGCATCGCAATATATTCCGCCACCACAATAGCATAGAAGCAGAGCGCGCTCGCGCGGTTGGCAAGAAAAACGAGCCTCTCTTCGTTCTGAGCTATCTCTATATCGTGCAGCTTTTCCGGCTTTTTAGAAATAAGATAGTATTGGATCATCTTCATTACGCTAACGACCAGAAGCCCCCAGCCCATGCTGCTCATCATCACTTGCCCTCTTGAAAGGCCGACGATAATAAAGCTTATCCCCACAAGTATAAGTATGCCGAAATAGATCATTTTCTTTTTTATAAACTTCATAACGATTCCTCCTCAAAAATAAACAAATCTTCGATCTTTACGCCGAAATATCCGGCCAATCTGTGCGCAAGCGGCAGCGAGGCCACATATTTCCCGTTTTCAAGCGAGATTATGGTTTGCCGTGTTACCGACACAGCCTTCGCCAGCTCCTCCTGCGTAATAGAGCTTTCTTTGCGGTAATCCGCGATCTTCGTTTGCATGTCCTTCTCCTTTCGGACTTATTTTTATCTCAATCAAGTAAAGTTCGCTTTACTTGATGAAGTATAGCTCGCTTTACATCGTTTGTCAAGCCCGCTTTACATTTTTTTATTAAATTTTTTATGTATAAAGGCCGCCCTCTTTTCAAGGGCGGCCTGCTCTTCTTACTATATGTTACTTTTTTCTAGAAATCCAACTCTATCAGCTTCTTCATCAGCATAGGTCCTTCCGGCAGGAAAAGCCCTGTCCTTTCGGCCTCTTTTTCGGTATAGCGCGGCGCGTTCGGCTTTGAGTCCATATCGCTTCTGTAAAGCACGAAGGGCACGGGATCGGCGCAATGTGTGCGAAGCTCTATCGGCGTTGGATGATCCGGCATGAGCAGCACTGCAAAGTCCTCCCCGCGCTGCTTCAAGCCCTCCATAACATAGCCGAGCACCTCTTTATCGATATGCTCTATCGCCTCTATCTTGCAGGGGATATCTCCCGCGTGCCCGCTTTCGTCAGGCGCTTCAACATGGATATAGACAAGATCGCAGCCCTCTCTGAGCAGCTTTAGCGCCATGCGTCCCTTCGCGGCGAAATCCGTACGCTTTGCCCCCGTTGCGCCCGTAACGAAGGGGATCTCCATGCCCGCGCATATGCCAAGCCCTTTTATAAGATCCACCGCGCACACAACGCCGGCTTTTTTTCCGTATATCTCTTTAAAGGGCTTAAATGAAGGTCTTGTTCCCTCGCCCCAGAACCAGCATGAATTGGCGGGATTTTCTCCGCGCTTTATCCTTGCCTTGTTGACGGGATGATCCTTCAAAAGCTCGTACGAGCTTTTCATAAAGTCATACAAGCGCTCCGCATAGCGGCCTTCGGGCAGATAGCTTCGAACCGGACGTCCCGTGATATCATGCGGAGGCGTAAGAGAGGTCCCGAGCTGCGCGTGATTGAGCAGCAAACAGTGGCGGTAACTGATGCCGGGATAAAGGCGCATATCCTCCCCGTTGAGCTTTTCGGCCAGAAAAGCAATAAGCTCCCTCGCCTCGTCAGTCTCTATCTCTCCCGAGGAATAGTCTATCATCGTTTTATCCGCATAGTCCGCTTCATCCGAAACGCAGACCAGATTGCAGCGCATAGCCACATCGTCCGCCGCCATATCTATGCCCATGCTCACCGCCTCAAGCGGAGATCTTCCTGTATAATAAATTGCGGGCGGATAGCCCATGGCCGACATATTGGCCGCGTCCGATCCGGGAGGCATTCCCTCGGGAATAGTGCGAGCCATGCCCGTTGCCCCGTGACGGGCAAGCATATCCATATTCGGCTTGTCCGCCGCCTCAAGCGGAGTTTTTCCGCCAAGCTCTTTTAGGGGACGATCCGCCATGCCGTCGCCGAGCATCACAATATATTTCATCTTGTCTTTTTCTCCCCGATGTATATGCTCACCAGCTCTTTCATGCGCTCGCGCTCAACAGAAAGGGAAAAGCGCACGGGCTTTGTTTTAAGCTCGGCAAGCTGACCCGGCGCGGCTTTTCCCGATAGCTCCGCAAGCCTTTCAAGCATATCGAAATCGTCTCCCCCCGCATCCTTTTGAAGCGCGCGCAGCACGTTTTCGGAAAACTTGAAGGGACTGGCCGTTGATACCACTATCGCCTTCGCCGCGTCACCGCTGCGCTTTTTATATTCTTCACATACCTTCAACGCAACGGCGGTGTGAGTATCGGCCACATAGCCCGACGCCTTATACGCGCGCATTATGCTCGCGGCAGTTTCCGCTTCGTCGCAGAAGCCGCAGTCGAACTCAGCCTTTATCCTTTCGAGTATGGCGGGGCTCACGCTGTAGCATCCCTCTCTTTTGAGCGAAGCCATATAAGAGCATATCTCCTTGTCGTCCCGGCAGAGCAGATACAAAAGGCGCTCGAGATTTGAAGAAATCAATATATCCATAGAGGGCGAGGAGGTCATATAAAAGGGGCGCCTGCTCTCGTATGTTCCGCTTTGCAAAAAGTCAGCAAGAACATTATTGCGGTTCGACGCGCAAATGAAACGCGCTATCGGCAGACCCATGCGCTTTGCGAACCACGCGGCGAGTATATTGCCGAAGTTGCCTGTAGGCACGCAGACATTGACCTTTTCGCCCATTTTCAGTTCCCCGCGCCTGCAAAGGTCACAGTAAGCCGACACATAGTAAGCTATTTGCGGAACAAGTCTTCCCCAGTTTATCGAATTTGCCGAGGAAAGGCGAATGCCTCTTTCAAGCAGCTCTCGCGCGTATTCCTTATCCGAAAAAATGTTTTTTACGCCGGTCTGCGCGTCGTCAAAATTGCCCTTCACGGCGGCCACCATCACGTTTCGCCCATCCTGCGTCACCATTTGCAGCTTTTGCATCTGGCTGACGCCGCCATCGGGATAGAACACGCATATATGCGTTCCCTCAGCGTCCGCAAAGCCGGTGAGCGCCGCCTTGCCCGTGTCGCCGGAGGTGGCGACAAGTATCATCACCTCTTCATTCACGCCTGTCTTTTTAAGCGACGCGCTCAAAAGGAAGGGCAGCATTTGCAGCGCAAAATCCTTAAAGGCGCAGGTGGGGCCGTGAAAAAGCTCCAGTATATATTCTCCCTCGCCCGTCTTCACAACGGGCGCCGTTCCCTCCGCCGGAAACTTTTCAAAGGAATAAGCGCGGCTGGTATATGAGAGAAGCTCGTCATATGTAAAAGACGTAAGAAAGTGCGCCATGACGCGCGCCGCCCGCTCCGGATATGAAGCGGAGCAAAGCTCTTCAAGCTCTCCCTCGTCAAAGGCCGGTATACCGACCGGCACGAACAATCCCCCGTCCGGCGCAAGACCGGCTACTATCGCCTCCGCGTCGGAAACGAGATATTCGCTGTTTCTTGTTGAACAATACTGCATGTTTTCCTCCGTTCAAGCTTTGTTTATTCTATAGCGATAAGCCGCGCGTTGCTCGCCCCGCGAAGGGCGCCAAGGCGCTGCAAAAGCGCATCCATGGCAATGGACATGTTGCTCATATCCAGTGTTATCGCAACGTTCGCCTGCTCGTGTATCGGCAAGGTCTGCGTTATGGTGAGAATGTTCGCGCCCACTCCGGAAAGCAGATTCAAAAGCTCGCTGAGTATGCCCGGTTCATGGCTGAGCATCACCGAGATGACCGCCCTTTTGCAAAGCGTATTCTCTCCGG
>CAYPAH010000057.1:5025-12220 GCA_964408655.1 uncultured Oscillospiraceae bacterium
CATAGTCCTTATATTTATAATAGGTGCTGCGCGAAATGCCTACGTTTTTCACGGCCTCGCTCACGTCCTTCGCAAGCCCGCGGCGAAGCTGCTCGCAGGCCTCCACCACCTTTTCATAATAATCGGGCAAAATCCTTTTGTCCACGATAAGATAGCTGCTCTGTGTCTTTTCCATTTTGCCGCCTCCCGAAATTTCTGCTTGCAATTCCACTGCACATATGATACATTGTTTCTCGTTCAAATACAAGTGTTTTTGAAATAAAGACACATCAAGGAGACGGAATATATGAAAATCGCATTGTTGGGAATGGGAACCGTTGGCGGCGGCGTTTTTGAAACGCTGCGCTCGCACGAATCAGGCGTAAGCATCAAGCGTGTGCTCGAAAGGCGCGAGCTTGAGACTATTCGAACTATGCGAACCGAAAATATAGAAGATATTTTAAATGACGGCGAGATAGAGACAGTTGTAGAGACCATGGGCGGCGTAAAGCCCGCTTTTGATTTCGTGCTTGCCTCTCTCAAGGCAAAAAAGCACGTTGTAAGCTCAAACAAACAGCTTATAAGCGAGCATTTCCGCGAGCTGCACGAGGCTGCTGCGGAAAACGGCGTAGAGCTTAGATACACCGCGGCGGCCGGAGGCGGCATACCGTGGCTTTTCAACCTTGCCCGCGCCCGCCGCTGCGACGAGATAATCTCTATCGAGGGGATAATAAACGGCACATGCAATTATATACTCACGGCCATGCATGAGCGCGGCACCGCGTTTGGCGAAGCGCTTCAGGAAGCGCAAAGGCTCGGCTATGCCGAAGCCGACCCTTCCGCCGATATAGACGCACTCGACACCCGCCGCAAATGCGCCATTTCCGCGAGCATCGCTTTTGACGGCATAGTGAACGAAGCCGAAATACCCTGCGCGGGCATTCGGGGAATAAATTTGAGCGATATCGCATATTGCAAAGAAAACTCTCTTGTTTGCAAGCTCATGTTCCGCGCGGCAATGAAAGAAGCTTCTCTTTGCGCCGGCGTCATGCCGGTCTTCGTTAAAAACGATTCGGTGACGGCCATGATAGGCGGCTGCGGCAACATAGTCACCCTCGAAGGAAAAGCCCTCGGCGCGCTGAGCCTTATCGGGCAGGGCGCGGGCGGCGCTCCTACGGGAGTGGCGGTAGTTCAGGATATACTCGACATAGCGGCGGGCGTGCACAAGCATATGCCCGCAATGCGCCCCCTCTCGCTTTCAAGCGGAAATGATAAACAAAGCTATTATATCCGTAAGGGCGAAAAGCAATATATCAAAGAAGCAAGCCTCGATTCTGTTTTGAAGGAGGGCGCGGATTTCTTCGCGCAGATAGCGAAATGAGCATAAAAGTAGCAAAATTCGGCGGCTCCTCCCTTGCGGACGCCGGACAATTCAAAAAGGTGAAGGAAATAGTTCAGTCCGATAAAGGGCGGCGGGTCATAGTCGTTTCCGCGCCAGGAAAGCGAAGCGGCGAAGACAACAAGATAACGGATCTTTTATATCTTTGCCACGCGCATTTGCAATACGGCGTGAACTGTGACAATGTTTTTTCAATGATAGCGGAGCGTTATAAGCAGATTGCCGAAGAATGCTCGATAGATCTCGATCTTGATTCGGAGCTTGAAACGATACGCGCGGGCATGAGCAAGCGAAGCTCTATCGACGAGCTTGCCTCCCGCGGCGAATATCTAAACGGCCTGCTGATGGCGAAATATCTCGGCTATAGCTTTTTAGACGCGAAGGACTGGCTCTTTTTCGGCTATGACGGCAAGGTAGATTATGAAAAGACCAACGCCGCGCTGAAAAAAGCCTTCGCCTTGAACAAGCAGCTCGTGCTTCCCGGCTTTTACGGAGCTATGCCCGACGGCAGGATCAAGACCTTTCCCCGCGGCGGTTCGGACATCACCGGCGCAATAGCGGCGGCGGCGCTTGAGGCCGAGGTATATGAAAACTGGACGGATGTGCCCGGAATACTTATGACCGACCCGCGCATCGTTAAAAATCCGAAATCCATACGCCGCATCACCTTTGCGGAGCTTCGCGAGCTTAGCTATATGGGCGCGTCCGTGCTGCATGAGGAGACGGTGTTTCCCGTGCGCTCAAAAGATATTCCTCTGAATATTCGCGACACCAACGACCCCGACGCGCCCGGCACCATGATACGCGAAAGCTTCGACGACGAATGCGAAGAGGAGAGATCGCGCTTTATAACCGGCATAAGCGGCAAAAAGCATTATTCCATAATCTCCATGAGCAAAACGCACATGACAGAAGACGGCGGCGTAATACGAAAAGCCCTTGAGGTGGCGGAAAATTACGGCGTAACGGTAGAGCATATCCCCAGCGGGATAGACAGCTTTTCGCTCGTTGTGTCCACCCAGCAGATACAGCACTGCCTATACGAGCTTATATCGGACATAAAAAAAGCCTGCGAGCCTGACAGCTTCAAGGTGACCGAGGGAGTGAGCCTGATAGCCGTGGTAGGCCGCCGCATGGCGTGGAAGCCCGGCATTTCCGGCAGGATATTCGCCACGCTCGGCGCAAGCGAGATAAACATTCGCATGATAGAGCAGGGCGCGGACGAGATAAACATTATAATCGGCGTTGAGGATAAGGACTTTGCAAAAACCATAGAGCTGCTGTACAATAGCTTTACTTAATGTTTTTTGAAGCTTCCGTTTTCCGCCCTCGCCCCGGCGCGCGCGGCAAGAAATAAGGCATAATATTTTCCAAAGGAGATTTTTTAATATGAAAAACGTAGCTGTTCTCGGCGCAACCGGCGCGGTAGGCCGCGAAATGATGAAAATACTCGAAGAACGCAATTTCCCCGTGGGAGAGCTGCGTCCTCTTGCCAGCGCGCGAAGCGCCGGAAAGGAGCTTGAGTTCCGCGGCAAAAGCATAAAGATAATCGAAGCCTCGGAAAATGCTTTTGAGGGCGTCGATATCGTTCTTGGCGCGGCGGAAAACGACATCGCCAAAAAATTCGCTCCCGCCATCAAAAAAGCAGGAGCGGTCTTTGTGGATAACTCCAGCGCTTTCAGGCTCGACGCGGATGTTCCCCTGATCGTTCCCGAAATAAACGCGGGCGACGCAAAATATCACAAGGGAATAATCGCCAACCCCAACTGCTCTACCATCGTCACTCTTATGGCGCTTTACGGCATAAACAAGCTTTCTCCCATCAAAACGCTGGTGGCCTCCACTTATCAGGCAACAAGCGGCGCGGGCATAGAAGGCCCCCGCGAGCTGATGGCCGAAGTTGACGCCATATCCAGAGGCGAAAGCTATGAGCCCAAGATCTTTCAATATCAGATCGCCTATAACCTCATTCCCCAGATAGGCGGTTTTGGCGAAAACGGATATACCTCAGAAGAAATGAAGATGCAAAACGAGGGCAGAAAGATAATGCATCTGCCTGAGCTTCTGGTAAGCTGCACATGCGTTCGCGTACCTGTGATACGCTCTCACTCCATAAGCGCCACCTTCGTCACCGAAAGACCCGTTTCCGTTGATGAATCGAAGGAGGCCGTGCGCAACTCCCCCGGCTGCCGCCTTGTGGACGATCCCGAAAACAAGCGCTATCCCATGCCGCTTGAAACAAGCGATCAGGATATCGTGTTCGTTGGACGCATCCGCAAGGATCTCACCAACCCCAACGGCCTTTCGCTCTGGTGCTGCGGCGATCAGGTGAGAAAGGGCGCGGCCACCAACGCCGTGCAGATAGCCGAGCTTCTTCTCTGATAAACCAGTTTGATCCAAAGCGCCGGAGTTTTTCTCCGGCGTTTTTGATTGACACTCTCATAGCGCGGAATTATAATACTCTCACTATGGAAAGAACAAAAAGCAACATCAATCGCGGCATTTTTCTCGTAACGCTCTCGGCGCTGTGCTGGAGTCTCAACTCTCCGCTCGTCAAGTGCCTTTCGCTCGACCCCTTTTTTCTTACCGCCATGCGCGCTCTGCTCGCGGGTCTTGCTCTTCTTCCCTTTCTCAAGATAAAACGCATACGCTGGAAATCGAAGAGCACATGGCTCATGGCCTTTTTTTACATGATACACTGCAGCTTGATAGTTCTCGCCTTAAAGACCACCAGCGCGCCAATCGCTGTCGCCATGCAGTTCACGGCTCCCGTGTGGCTATTTTTCTGGGAGGGCAAGCACAAGGAGCAGCTTAATATCAGGCGCATATGGCCTTTGCTCGTTATGATGCTCGGCATGGTGCTCTTTATGTTTTCCAAGGGAACAGGCGTTACGATGAAGGGAAATATCATCGCCGCCTGCTCAAGCTTAAGCTTCGCTGCGCTTACTTATTTTTCAAAGCGCACGGCTATGGAATCCGATAATCCCATCGGGCTGACCTCCGTTTCAAACCTTATAACGGCGCTGATAGTGTTTTTGTTTTTCGTGCCCGCCTTTCCCGCGAAGATCGCAAGCATACCGCTTTCGCAGCTTCCCATACTGCTTATTCTCGGCATAATACAGACCGGCGGCGGCTATTCCTTTTATTTTCTCGGGCTCAACGATATCGACGCTTCCACAGCGTCTATGATCTCTCCGCTTGAAATGGTTCTCGGACCTCTGTGGGTGGCCATATTCCTGCGTGAATATCCCGACCTCATCGCGCTCTTCGCGTTTACGCTCGTTATAGCGGGCGTGCTTGGCGAGGTATTCGTGGCTAAAGCAAACAAATAAAACATGATAGCAGGCGCATTTATCGTTCTTCCCCGTCCTTCGCTTCTTTGGCTTGAAACGGGCGTTTCTTATGATATACTAAAGATATACTAAAACTCACGGAGGAGCCACTATGCGCGCACGGAAACGAGCTCTCTGCATTTTTCTATCCGCTGTGCTGCTTTTTGCGGCGGCTTCCGCCCTCGCGGCGGAGGATCACAGCGGAGAAACGGTCATTCTCTTTTCAGCCGGCCTGCGCGGACAAAGCGGCGCTCCCGCAATAGAGAAATGGAAAACGCATTATGAAGGGCTTGGCGCAAATGTGCTCGTGCTCTCTTCGGGCGGCAATTTTTACGGCGCTGATAAAGCGGACGAAGACGAGGGCATGAGCGTGCTTGAAGCCATGAACGCCTCCGGCTATACGGCGGCAGCCGTCGGCGTCTCCGATCTTGAATATGGCGTGAAGCGCCTTATCGATCTCGGCATGGGCGCGGACTTTCCGCTGCTCTGCTGCAATTTAACAAGCAAGGCCGGCGAGTTTCCCTTCGCCCCCTCCGCTCTTTACGAAAAGGTCGGCGTCGTGGGATTTTGCTCTCCCGAAGCCGAAACGCTTATAAGCGATGATAAGCTAAGCGGATATTCCTTCAACGGCGATCTTGCCGATATATTCATTCAGCAGGCCGTTGACGAGGTGATCGCGCAGGGAGCGGAAACCGTGATAGTGCTTGCCAACACCGCTCCAAAAGATGAAAGCAAGCCCTGGCGCGGAGAGGATCTTATTCCGCATCTTAAAGGCGTTGATATCTGGATAGACCTTCGCGGCGGGGAAAACAGCTCCGGCGAGGGCGTAAAGATGAAGGATAACGAGGGCATGGAGCTTCTTTGCCTTGGCGCGGACGAAGCGCTTACCGGCTGCGTGATATTTGACGGCATTTCATATGAGGCTTCTTATCTCGATAACGGAGAAGCTCCCGAAACGGCCAAATCTGCGTCAGCGCCAGGAAAAGCCGAAAAAACAGACCTTCCGCAAAGTAGGGCCGAAAAAAAGCAGGAGGAAAAAGTGAAGCCTCCCGTTCCCAATGATTACCCCGCGCCCACCGGAGCAAACACAGGGTATCGCCCCGCCTATCAGCTCGTTCTTATGGCTTTATGCCTTGTATTTGCGATTTTTCTTAGCAGGAGGCGGGCATGAAAGAGCTTCCGCAAGCCTTTTTAAGGCGCATGAAAGAATATCTTGGCGGGGAATACCCCGCCTTTTTAGAGAGCTATGAAAAGCCCTTGCTTCGGGCGCTTCGAGTGAACACGACAAAAATCGGCGTCAAGGATTTTCTCTCTGTCTCACCGTGGCCGCTCAAGCCCGTTCCCGGCATTCGGGAGGGCTTCATCATCGAAGCTGAAGCCCCGGGCATAGGCAGGCATCCATATCACCTCGCAGGTCTTTTTTACATGCAGGAGCCTTCCGCCATGGTTCCCGCCGCTCTTCTCGCACCAAGCGAGGGCGAGAGGATACTCGATCTTTGCGCGGCTCCCGGCGGAAAATCCACGGCCATCGCCGGGAGCATAGGCGAAGGCGGGCTGCTCGTGGCAAACGAGATAGTTCCCTCGCGCGCCAAGGTGCTGCTGCAAAATCTACAGCGCATGGGATCGGGCAACGCCGTCGTCACCTGCGCCGAGCCCGAGCCGCTTTGCCGCTCTCTCTCCGGCTTTTTTGACGCTGTGATCGTTGACGCCCCCTGCTCGGGCGAAGGCATGTTTCGCAAAGACGACACAGCCATTAGAGAATGGTCGGCAGCGCATGTTGAAACGAGCGCCCAAAGGCAGAAGGCCATCCTGAAAAGCGCCGCGCTCGCGCTTCGTCCCGGCGGGCGGCTCGTATATTCCACCTGCACCTTTTCACGCGAGGAAAACGAAGATGTGATCGAAGATTTTATTGGCGCGCATCCGGATTTTGAGCTTATAGAGCAAAAGCGGATCTATCCCCATCTTTCTGATGGTGAAGGCCAGTTTTGCGCCTTGCTAAGATCTAAAAGCGCAGCCCTGCCATCCCCCTCCGCGCGCGAAAAGCAGCGCCGTCCCAAGTCCGGCGCCAAGACTTTGGAGCAGGCCGCCTCCGCGCTTTGCTCGCTTTTTCCCGATATTCCATGCGAAAGGCTTCGCCTTCTTTCAGACGGACGTGTTATATTGCTTCCCTCCGCCTATTTCGAAATGCCCGAAAAGCTGCGTTTGCTTTGCGCGGGCGTAGAGGCGGGCGAAATGCTCAAGGGAAGGTTTCAGCCCTCTCACGCGCTTTTTCAATATTGCGGCGAAAAATGCAAAAACCGCATTTCGCTCACGCATGACGACGCGGCTCTCTTCGCTTTTCTTCGCGGAGAGACTATCGCTTCGGGCAGTCTTTCGGGCTATACGGCGCTATGTGTCGAGGGCTATCCGCTGGGCTTCGGCAAGGCCGTGGGCGGCACTCTCAAAAACCACTTTCCAAAAGGACTAAGATCGCTTTCATAACTCG
>CAYPAH010000058.1:0-12136 GCA_964408655.1 uncultured Oscillospiraceae bacterium
CGAGGCCATGAAGTACAACACGGCCATCGCGCAGATGATGACCATGGTGAACGATATCTATACGAAGGGCAGCATCAGCCGCACGGAGTTCCACATTCTCCTTACGCTGCTTTCTCCCGTCGCGCCGCACATCTGCGAGGAGCTCAACGAGCTTGTGGGAAGCGCCGAGCCGCTTTACGAAACGGCGTGGCCGACATGGGACGAGAGCGCCTTGGTGGAGGACAGTATCGAATACGGTATTCAGGTCAACGGCCGGATACGCGGACGCATCCTTCTTCCGGCGGGCATGGATAAGGCGCAGGTGGAGGAAAAAGCGCTTGCGCAAGAGGACGTAAAACCCTTTGTGGAGGGTAAGACCGTCCGAAAGGTCATCGTGGTAAAAAATATCGTCAATATCGTAGTAGCTTGAACAAATCGCATCGGCGGTAACTTGGACGGACGCGCAGAGAGGCGCGTCCGTTTTTTATATGCGTTGCTTGACAAAGAACGCGCATGGGTCTATGGTTTTCCCATGAAGCTGATTCAAAACGTAAACATCATCGACGGGACGGGTGCACCCGCCTTTCTGGGCGATGTGCTGATCGAGCACGGAAGGATCGCAGACGTAACAAAGGGCGGCAGAACCGTGCCCATCGAAGCGGAGGTGCTCGACGCGTCCGGCCTTACGCTGACGCCGGGCTTTATCGACGCGCATTCCCACGGCGATCTGATGCTGCAAAGCGCGTTTTCGGCGTTAAGCAAGTTTTCCCAAGGGATCACCACGCAGGCGGCGGGACAGTGCGGCGTGAGCATGTGGCCGGCGGATACGCGCGATATGCAGCGGCACATCCGTTTCGTAAGCGGCATAGCCCCCTGCCCCAGCGTGCCGCCCGTGGAGGCATTGGAAAGCTACAGCGCCTATCGCGCGTATGCAAACGCCATACCGCAAAAACCCAAAACGGAGTATTTTACGGGGCATGGCGCATTGCGCCTTGCCGTGATGGGCTATGACGCGGAAAAACCGACGCGAACGCAGATGCAAGCGATGCAAACGCTTCTTCGGGAGGCGATGGAGGGCGGCTCTCTGGGGCTTTCCTCCGGCCTTGTGTATGCGCCGGGCTGTTACGGGCAGACGGAGGAGCTGATCGAGCTTCTTCGCGTCGTGCACGATTGCGGCGGCATGTACGCTACGCATGTGCGGGATGAAAGCAACCGCGTGGAGGAGGCGGAGGACGAGGCGCTGCTGTGCGCCGCGCGCGCGGACGTGCCCGTTTTTATCAGCCACTTCAAGGCGGCGGGACGGAAAAACTGGGGAAAACCGGCGCGCATTTTAAAAAGGTTCGACGAGGCGATCGCGCGCGGCGTGCGTCTTACGGTGGATCATTATCCGTATTTGGCGGGGCAGACCTCGCTCAACGTTTCCATACCGCCGCGATACCGCAAAGACGGCATGGAAGCCCTGTGCCGCTATTTGCGCGACCCTGCGGCGCTTCGTGCCATCCGCGAAGAAATGAGCGTACAGAGCGATTACGACAACTACGTTTATAACAGCGGCGGGTTTGATGGCGTGATGGTGGCCGCCTGCCCCTTTTTCAAGGACGCGGAAGGCATGACGATCGCGGCGTATGCAAAAAAGACGGGGCAGGACCCGTTTGACGCCTATATCGAGATACTGTGCCGGAACGAAGGCTTGGGGCTGGGGGTCTATTTTCACATGTGCGAGGAGGACCTGCTTGCGATCGCACAATACCCGCACAGCGTTATCGGTACGGACGGGCTGCTCGGCCGAGAGAACGAGAACGGCCATCCGCGTGCGTTCGGCGCCTTCCCGCGTGCCATTTGCTATTATGTAAAGGAAAAGGGGATATTTACGCTTGAGGAGATGGTGCGCCGCATGACGGGTTTGCCCGCTTCGCGGCTGGGCCTTTTTGACCGCGGCGCGATTCGCCCGGGGCTGGCTGCGGATTTGGTGCTGATGGACTACGCGGCGCTTAGGGATCGGGCGACGTATCAGGAAGCAAACCTGACGGCGGAGGGCATACAAACCGTGTTTTTGGACGGCGAGCCCGTATATGGGCGATAGCTGTACACGCAGCCGTGTGATTTTTATTCATACTTTGCTTGCGAATCCTTCAAATCATGCACATGTTTTCGCCACATTCCTTTGCTATACTAAGCCTGCGAGATGAGAGAAGAGCGTGAGCTCAAGTGTTTATTCCTTCCTGATTTTTTCCGAAAAACCTCCAAACAACAAGACGCCGGCCTTGGGTGAAAGGTCGGCGTCGGCTATTTTGGCGCGCGTCCTAGCCGCGCTTTTTTGCAAAGAAATCCGTAAGGAGCGCCGCGCATTCCTCCTCCAGCATGCCCCCTATGGTAGGGACGGTGTGGTAGAACGCGTCCGTCACCAGATCGAGCGCAGAACCGCAGCAGCCGCAGCGTTCGTCGAAAGCGCCGAATACGAGCCGTCCGAGGCGGGCGTTCACCATCGCGCCCGCGCACATGGCGCAGGGTTCCAGCGTAACATACAGCGTGCAGTCGGAGAGCCATTTGCTTTGCAGCTTTTCCATCCCCGCGCGCAAACAAAGAAGCTCCGCGTGCGCGCTCGCGTCCCGCCGCGCCTCCACAAGGTTGTGCGCTTGCGCCACGATTTCGCCGCTGCGTATCAAAACGGCGCCCACGGGCACCTCGTTTTGCGCGGCGGCAAGCTTTGCGTGTTCCAGCGCAAGTCGCATACAGGCGTGATCCGTCATGGCGAAACCTCCTTGTTCTCTATCTTCATAGTATAAACGCATCGCGGGGACAAAACAACGAAAAGAAGGGCTCCGATTTGGAATCGGAGCCCTTTGCGAATTCGGTTTTGCGCATCAAGCGCCGGCTTATCAGACGATGCCCTGCGCCATCATGGCGTCGGCGACCTTCTTGAAGCCTGCGAGGTTCGCGCCGGCTACCAGATTGTAGCCAAGGCCGGCTTCCTCTGCCGCCTTTTCGGAAGCGGCATGGATGTTGATCATGATGTTGTGCAGCATCTCGTCAACCTCGGCGGGCTTCCAAGTCAGGCGCTCGGAGTTCTGGCTCATCTCAAGGCCGGATACGGACACGCCGCCGGCGTTGACCGCCTTGGAGGGCGCTACGATGAGCCCCTTCTCCATCAGATAGAACAGCGCTTCGTTGGTGGTGGGCATGTTGGCGACCTCGATGTAATACTTGAGGCCGTTTGCGAGCATCTGCTCAGCCTCGGGCATGCCGATCTCGTTCTGATACGCGCAGGGCATGCAAACGTCCACCTTGACGCCCCAGGGCTTCTGCTTGGGGAAGAACTCCACGCCGAACTTGTCGGCATAGTCCTTGGCCTGGTTGCGGCCGGAGGCGCGCATTTCCAGCATGTAGTCCCATTTTTCCTGCGTGCTGATGCCGTCGGGATCGTAGCAATAGCCGTCGGGGCCGGAGAGCGTGACGACCTTCGCGCCAAGCTGCGCGGCCTTCATCGCGACGCCCCAAGCGACGTTACCAAAGCCGGACATGGCGATGGTCTTGCCCTTGATGTCGTCCTTCTCATGCTTGAGAACTTCGCACAGATAGTAGATCGCGCCAAAGCCGGTCGCTTCGGGACGGAAGGGGCTGCCGCCGAAGGAGGGGCCCTTGCCGGTCAAAACGCCGTTTTCATAGGCGTTACGGATGCG
The DNA here is from genome assembly GCA_964408655.1 of uncultured Oscillospiraceae bacterium. GTDB lineage: Bacteria > Bacillota > Clostridia > Christensenellales > CAG-138 > JAQVRG01. Next base: position 3,660 of record CAYPAH010000058.1, read on the forward strand.
CTTATACTGGCCGAAGAGATAGCCGATCTCGCGGCCGCCTACGCCGATATCACCGGCGGGAACGTCCACGTTGGGGCCGATATGACGATAGAGCTCAGTCATGAAGCTCTGGCAGAAGCGCATGATCTCGCCGTCGCTCTTGCCGTTGGGATCGAAATCGGAACCGCCCTTACCGCCGCCCATGGGCAGGCTGGTCAGGCTGTTTTTGAAGGTCTGCTCGAAGCCGAGGAACTTCATAACGGAAAGGTTTACATGGGACGCGAAGCGTAAACCACCCTTGTAAGGTCCGATGGCACCGTTGAACTGTACGCGGAAGCCGCGGTTTACTTTAACTTCGCCGGCGTCGTTTACCCAGGGAACGCGGAACTCGATTACGCGCTCGGGCTCGACCAGGCGCTCAAGCAGGCCGGCCTTTTCGTATTCGGGGTGCTTCTCCACCATGGATTCGAGGGACTTAAGGACCTCTTCCACGGTCTGCAGGAATTCGGGTTCATGGGCGTCGCGTTTTTTTACGGTTTCAAGGACTCTTTCGATGTAAGCGTTCATGTTTTACCTCCGATAAGATTTGTGGGATTCTATAGGATAAAATCTTGCTTCATGCAAGAAAAGTGACGAAAAAAAAAGAAATAGATAACGAAAACCTTATATACATATGATAGTTCTCACGAAAACTTATGTCAATATAAGAATCACGAATATACTCGCGAATATACTATAACCAGTTATGAAAAAGTCCCGCGCAAATATTTCATGCGCGGGACAAAGCCTTATTAAAGCTTAAAAAGCAGGTCTTCATATGTGGGGAAGGGCCAATACTGCTTTGCGGTGAGGGATTCGAGCGCGTCGGCCGAGGCTCGAAGCGCCGTCATGGCGGGAAGCACTTTGTCCCGCGCGTTTGCGCCGGCGGCTGTTACAGAATCCGTTTTAAGGGAAACAGCTTCGTCGAGCAGGTTGATATTCGTGAAAAATTCCTCGGATATCCTGCTGATATTCGTAAGCAGCGTTTGTTCCGGAACGCAGCTTACATCAAGCTGCTTCTTTTTTAATATTGCGCCCACAAGATCGCGCTGATAGGCGATCACCGCCGGCAAAATGTCCCGCCGGGTCATTTCAAGCATGGTGCGCGCTTCTATGCTGATAAGCTTAACATAGCTTTCAAGCTGTATCTCGTGGCGCGAATGTATCTCTTCTTTGGTATAAATGCCGAAGCGGGTGAAAAGCTGAATGTTCTTTTCATCGGTGAAAAGCTCCAAAGCGTCGACCGTGGTGGCAAGATCGAGCAGACCGCGCTCCGCGGCGATCTCCCGCCATTCAGCGCCGTAGTTATTGCCGTTATAAACTATGCGCTTATGCTTGCGGTAGGCGTGACGCACACGGCGATAGACGGTGGAATGAAAGTCGGAGCAGGCTTCAAATTCGTCGGCATATTCTGAGAGCACCTTTGCGAGCGCGGTGTTTATCACCGTGTTGATATCGGCTATAGACTGGCTCGAACCGGGCATACGAAACTCAAACTTATTGCCGGTGAAGGCTATGGGCGCGGTGCGGTTGCGGTCTGTATTATCCATGGTCAGGGCAGGCACTACGCACACGCCGCTCTCAAGAACGGGCAGATCGGTCTCGTCATAATCCTCTTTGCGTTCCATAGCTTCAAGCAATGCGCTCAAGGTTTCACCAATATGTATGGAAACAATGGCGGGAGGGGCTTCGTTGCCGCCAAGACGGCAATCGTTGCTTTCGCCCGATACCGCTATGCGTATAAGATCCTGATATTCGTCAACGGCTTGCAGCATCGCCGTGAAGAAAAGCAAAAACTGCAAATTGTCCTTGGGGCTTTTGCCGGGCTCAAGCAAATTAAGCCCGGTGTCGGTGATAAGCGACCAGTTGTTGTGCTTGCCGCTGCCGTTCACGCCTTGGAAGGGCTTTTCATGCAAAAGGCATACAAGACCGTGCTTATCGGCGATCTTTTTCATCGTCTCCATAACGAGCTGATTATGATCCGTTGCTATATTGGCGTTTGAATAAACGGGAGCCAGCTCATATTGGCCGGGAGCCGCCTCTTTATGCTCGGTCTTTGCAAATACGCCGAGCTTCCAAAGCTCTTCGTCCAGATCGCGCATATACGAGGCTACGCGGGGCTGTATCGCGCCAAAGTAATGGTCGTCAAGCTCCTGTCCCTTCGGTGGCGGCGCTCCGAAGAGCGTGCGCGAACAGAACATCAGATCGCGCCGTTTTTCCATAAGAGATTTATCGATAAGAAAATATTCCTGCTCCGCGCCCACGGAGGCGATAACGCGATTCGCTTCGTTTTGTCCGAATAGCGAGAGTATTCTAAGCGCTTCGTGTTCCAAACGCTCCATAGAGCGAAGAAGCGGTGTCTTTTTATCAAGAGCCGCTCCGCCATACGCGAAAAAGACCGTGGGGATGCAAAGCGTGTCGTTTTTTATAAATGCATAGCTGGTAGGATCCCATGCGGTATAGCCGCGGGCTTCGAAGGTGGCTCTGAGCCCGCCCGAGGGGAAGCTCGAAGCATCCGGCTCGCTCATAATAAGCTCCTTGCCGGAAAACTCCGTCACGGCGTTCCCGTCTTTGCCGGGGGAGAGAAAACAGTCGTGCTTTTCGGCGGTCACGCCGGTAAGCGGCTGGAACCAGTGCGTGTAGTGAGTTGCGCCCTTTTCGATGGCCCAGTCCTTCATGGCTGCGGCAACGTCGTTGGCGATGCTCTTGTTAAGAGGCTTTCCCGCGCGCACGGTGTCCTTGAGAGCCGCGTATATTTCGGGCTTTAATCTGGATTTCATTACTTTGTCGTTGAAGACCATTTCACCGAAATCCTTGCAGAAATCCATAGTCATTGTTTTGTAACTCCCCAAAAATTCAAATATGAAATCATTATATTCTCAGTATAGTTATACGTCAATCTTCAAATGGCGTTGAGCAGCTTATACGCGAAGACCGCGACGCATTCCCTAAGATAATCGTTTAAGGTGATATACCATACGCCCCTTGCTCCGCATCCGTAAGCCTCTATTCCCTGCGCGGAGGCGACGCGCCCCGCACGGTAAACATGAAAATATGTGCTTACATATACTATTTTAGTGCCGCTTCCGAAGCGTTCTTCAATAAGCGGATAAGTGAAAGCAAAGTTTTCGGTGGTGCTCATTGATTTTGTTTCAGCAACTACGCGCTCAGAAGCTATGCCTCGGCTAATAAGATATGTTTTCATGGCTTCGGCCTCGGGAATGTCTTCTCCGTTGCCCTGTCCGCCGCTGACGAAGCAAAGCGTTTCGGGGTTTTCTTCAAGATACGCTATCGCCGCGTCAAGCCGGCGAGTAAGCGTCAGCGAGGGGCGCTCGCCATATACGGCGCAGCCAAGCACGATAAGCGCGTCCGCGTTTGCGGGGGCTTTTTTGTGCCCTTGAGAATATAAAAACAGGCTGGTCAATGAAAAAAACAAAATAGAAAGAGCATATGCGCATATCAGGAACCATTTGCAAAAAGCTCCTGCTCCGGTATTGAAAAAAGGGAGAAGCTTTTCATAAAACAAAGCGAGCAGTACGAGCGGCAAACCGAATATTCCCGGCAGCCAAATGCCGAGATTGCCGTTGGTGCGGATCGAAAACACCAGGCTGTCCGCACACAGAACAATGCCGATCATCAGCAGGAACATTCTAAACATCTTTATTTTCATATTCAAGCTCCATACCGGCAGGCCGCATGATGGTCAGATTGGCGATATATACTCCGGCAAGCACGAGAAGCGAACCAAGCCCCTGCAAAAGGGCGAAGCTCTCATGCAAAACAACGACGCCAAGAAGTATAGAAACTACCGTTACAAGCCCGATGTAGGTGTTTGCCTGTATCGGGCCTATGGCTGTGATGGCGTAATGATTAAAAAGAAAGGCGAGCACCTGGCAGCCAAGACTAAGATAGATTATGCTCCAGAAGAAGGAGGGACTTGTGAAGGGAAGCGCAACAAGCGTCTTTAATGTGCCGGCGCGGCCATGCTCCAACAGAGCCATACCGCCGAACACAATGAAGCCAAGAACCGCCATGGCAAAGGTTTTCTCGGCAGTGCTGAAATCGGTGGCCTTTCTTGCAAAAATGGTGAAAAGGCTGCTGCCGCAGACGGCGAGCAGCAAAAAAGCGTAGCCCTTTATGTTGAACGAGGCGTTAAGACCCTTCGCAAGGCCAACGAGTATTACGCCGAACACGGAAATACTTATGCCTATCCATTGTGCGCGGTTTGGCCGCTCCTTGAGCAGAAAACGGGCAAATATAAGCGTGGCCAGAGGAATACAGGCGATGATAGTTCCGCTTTCGGCGGTGGTGGTGAGCAATATGCCGTTGGATTCTCCGATGAAATAGAGTATCGGCTCGCAAAGCGCCATAAGAAACAGCGGCTTATAATCCTTGCCGCGCAAGCTGAGCTTTATCACTCCGGCAAGGGCAAGTATGGAGAGCAGAATCAGCGCCACGAAAAAGCGCCATGCGAGCATAGTGAAAGCCGAAGCCTGCTCCATGGCGACGCTGGTGAATAGAAAGCTTCCTCCGAAGAGAAGGCAGGCGCCTATCTCAGCGAGTATGCCGAGCTTTGTTTTGCTTTGCGCGTTCATTTTATCCATGGTGAAGAGTATAGCATAAAAAACTATGTACCCCAAGGGTATATTGTGAAGAAATTGCCACATACTGGCGAAGCGGATTGTGTTGACGGGCTTTTCATGTTAATATAAATTGATTTTCTACGGAGGTAAAACATGAGCTTTTTAGATAAAGTATTGGGGAATACATCCGAAGCACAGATAAAAAAACTTAGGCCGATCCTTCAAAAGGTGAACTCTCTTGAAGAGAGCACTCATGCGCTTTCGGATCAGGAACTGCGCGCCAAGACTCCGTTTTTCAAGCAAAGGCTTGAAAACGGCGAAACGCTTGACGATATTCTGCCCGAAGCCTTTGCGGTAGTAAGAGAGGCGGCACAAAGAACGATAGGCCAGCGCCATTACGACGTGCAGATATTGGGCGGCATCGTTCTGCATCAGGGGCGCATAGCAGAAATGAAAACGGGCGAAGGAAAAACACTGACTGAGACTTTGCCGGTTTATCTTAACGCCTTGAGCGGACACGGCGTGCATGTGGTCACGGTCAACGATTATCTTGCCAAGCGCGACGCTCAGTGGATGGGCAAGGTCTATAAGTTTCTGGGATTAAGCGTTGGATGCATAGTTCACGGGCTTGATAACGACGAACGAAGAGAAGCCTATAACAGCGATATAACCTATGGCACGAACAACGAGTTCGGCTTTGATTACCTGCGCGATAACATGGTGGTCTATAAAGAAGAAATGGTGCAGCGCGAGCTGAACTACGCCATTGTTGACGAGGTGGACTCCATACTTATCGACGAAGCGCGTACTCCGCTTATAATTTCCGGTCACGGAGAAAAATCCACGGATATGTATCAGCTTGCGGACCGCTTTGTGCGCAAGCTTGAGCGCGGCGCCAATGTTGAAAAAATGAGCAAGGCGGAGTCCCTTATGGGCGAAGAACAGCCCGAAAGCGGCGATTATATGGCCGACATAAAGGCGCGCACGGTGGCGCTGACGCAAAGCGGAATGAACAAGGCGCAGGCATTTTTCGGAATAGACGATATTTCGGCTACCGAGAATACGGAAACTCTTCATCATATACAGCAGGCTTTGAAAGCGCACGCGCTTTTCCAAAGGGATAAGGACTATGTGGTTCAAGAGGGGCAGGTGCTCATAGTTGATGAGTTCACCGGCCGCCTTATGATCGGCAGGCGATACAGCGACGGGCTGCATCAGGCTTTGGAGGCGAAGGAGGGCGTTAAGGTAGAGCGCGAAAATAAAACGCTTGCGACCATCACCTTCCAGAATTATTTCCGTATGTTCAAAAAGCTTGCAGGCATGACGGGTACCGCAAAAACCGAAGAGGACGAATTTCAGGCGATCTATAATCTTGACGTAGTTGAGATACCCACAAACAAACCGATGATCCGCGTTGATAACAACGACACCGTGTATAGAAGCGTTCGCGGCAAGCTCAGCGCGGTGATCGAAGAGATAGCGGCCGTTCATAAGACAGGACAGCCGGTTCTTGTCGGCACTATCTCAGTGGAAATGAGCGAGATCGTTTCGTCGCTTTTAAGCCGCAAGGGCATCAGGCACGAGGTGCTAAACGCCAAGCTGCACGCTAAAGAGGCGGAGATAGTCGCTCAGGCCGGACAATATGGCAGCGTTACCATAGCTACAAACATGGCTGGACGCGGAACGGATATTCTTCTTGGCGGCAACCCCGAATTCCTTGCGCGGCGTGAACTCAGGCAGGGCGGCATGGAGGATTGGCTGATCGAAGAGGCCACAGGCCATGCCGAGACCGGCAACGAAGAGATAATAGAGGCAAGAAAACAATTTGCCGAGGCGTATGCCCGCTTTAAAAAGATGACCGACGAAGAGCATGAAAAGGTCGTCGCGGTAGGCGGCTTGCATATCATCGGAACAGAGCGGCATGAATCGCGCCGTATAGATAATCAGCTTCGCGGACGCGCGGGCAGGCAGGGCGATCCCGGCTCCACCCGCTTCTATGTTTCTATGGAAGACGAGCTGATGCAGCGCTTTGGCGGCGAGCGCGTCAAGGGCATGATGGAAAAGATCAGCCCCGAGGATGATATCCCCATAGATATGGGCATTATCACCAAGCAGATAGAAAACGCTCAGCGCAGAGTGGAATCGCATAACTTTGACATACGAAAGAGCGTGCTTGAATACGACGATGTTATGAACAAGCAGCGCGAGATAATTTACGGACAGCGCCGGCGTGTGCTCATGGGCGAAGACGTGCACGATTCCATTATGGAAATGGTAAGCGAGACCGTTATGGAACGGGTGCAGCGCTATTGCGTGGGCAACAGCGACGAATGGGATATAAACGGGATGTGCCGCGAGCTTGCCGAGCTTACGCGAGCCGACATGTTCAACGAATTAAAGAACATAAGGTCGCTTAAAGAGATGCAGTCCGCCGTGATGGAAATGACCGAGGACGCTTACGGCAGGCAGGAAAAAGCCGTAGAGGAAGCCGACGCGGGCGTGGATATGCGAGAGGTGGAGCGTGTTATGCTTCTTAGGGCGGTAGACTCGCACTGGATGGATCATATCGACGCCATGGATCAGCTTCGTCAGGGCATCGGCCTGCAGGCTATAGGACAAAAGGATCCTGTGGTGGCGTATCGCAACGCGGGCTTTGATATGTTTGACGAAATGGTGATAGGCATACACGAACAAACCGTGAGACAGCTTTTCCATGTGGTCGTTAGCAAAACGCCGATAGAGCGAGAGCAGCTTGCCACTCCGGTGACCACTTCGGGAGATTCCAAGGAACAGCCAAAGCGGGTGGGCAGCAAGGTCGGCCGCAACGATCCCTGTCCCTGCGGAAGCGGCAAAAAGTATAAAAACTGCTGTGGAAAGAGCTAAGGCTTTTAAACCCGGCGGCTTAACCACTTAAGCTCAGCAAAAAAAATATGTTATAAAAAGGATGTGAGATCAGTGATCGTATTGGACGAGACCAAAATGGAATTACAGGCGACTATGCAGACGCTGAAAGAGGCAGGTGAATCTCTTTGACCTCCCGGGCATGAAGGAGGAAAAAGAAAAGCTGGAAGCAAAGATGGGCGAAGCGGGATTTTGGGACGACGTTGAAAACGCCAACAAGATCAGCGCGCATATAAAAATGCTTTCGGGCAAAATGGAAAAATTCAAAAGGCTCATGGATAAGGGCGAGGATGTGCAAACGCTCATAGAAATGGCCGAAGAAGAGGATGACGAATCTCTTGTAGAAGAGATAGGCGTCGAGATGAAAAAATTCGCAAGCGGAGTTGAAGAGCTGCGTTTGCAAATGATGCTCAAAGGGCCTTACGACAGCTCTAACGCGGTGCTCTCACTTCACGCCGGAGCGGGCGGAACAGAGGCGCAGGACTGGACGCAGATGCTCTACCGCATGTATACCCGTTATTGTGAAAACAAGGGTTATACCGTAAAGGTGCTCGATCTGCTCGACGGCGACGAAGCGGGCATTAAAAGCGTCACCTTCGAGGTGGACGGCGATTATGCCTATGGTTATCTCAAGGCTGAAAAGGGAGTGCACCGTCTGGTGCGCATTTCCCCCTTCGACGCGGCGGGAAGAAGGCACACCTCGTTTGTGTCTCTTGACGTTACGCCGATCTTCGAAGACGACACTAACGATGTGACCATCGATCCCGACGATATCCGCATAGACACCTATCGCAGCGGCGGCGCGGGCGGACAGAACGTAAACAAGGTCAGCTCCGCTATTCGTATCACGCATTTTCCCACGGGAATAGTGGTGCAGTGCCAAAACGAGCGAAGCCAGCTGCAAAACAAAGAAATGGCGATGCGTATGTTAAAGGGCAAGCTGCTTGAGCTTCAGGATCGCGAGCGCACCGAGCA
>CAYPAH010000059.1:0-5160 GCA_964408655.1 uncultured Oscillospiraceae bacterium
TCCGTTTCGGAGGAGATGAAGGTCACGCTTTTGCCGTCGGCGGCGAGTTTGAGCACAAGCTTTTGAATATCCACTTTGGTGCCTACGTCGATGCCGCGCGTCGGTTCGTCGAGGATGAGATATACGGGGTTCGAGAGAAGCTGCCGCGCGAGGATGACCTTCTGCTGGTTGCCGCCCGAAAGGGATTTGATCGGCGTGTCCGTGGAAGCTGTTTTGATATCGAGCAGCTTGATGTATTCGTCCGCGAAGGCCTCAGCCTGCGCTCTTGTAAAGGGCTTAAAGAAGCCTTTCATGACCTGCAGCGACAAGATAATGTTTTCCCTGACGGAAAGATCGCCCACGATGCCGTCGCGCTTGCGATCCTCGGGAAGGTAGCTCACGCCGTGCTTCATGGCGTCAAGCGGCTTAGATATCTTCACCCGCCGGCCATTCATTTTGACCACGCCGCCCGTTACCCTGTCCGCGCCATAGATTGCGCGCACGCACTCGCTTCGCCCGGAGCCTAAAAGACCCGTAAAGCCGTTGACCTCACCCTTTTGTATCGTGAAATCAAAGGGCTTGACGCCCGCCGTGCTCACGAGCTGCTCCGCCTCCAAAACGGGCGTTTCCGCGGATTCCTCCTGCGCTGTCGTTTCGTGTTTCTGCATGCCGGAAAGATCGTCCAGCTCCTTGCCGAGCATTTTGGATACGAGCTGCACACGCGGCAGGTCTTCGATCACATACTCGCCCACGAGCATGCCGTCGCGCAGCACGGTGATGCGATCGCAGACCTCATAGACTTGATCAAGAAAGTGCGTAACAAAGATAATGCCGACGCCGCGCGCCTTTAGATCCAGCATCAGCTTAAAGAGCTTGGCGACCTCGCGCTCGTCCAGCGACGACGTGGGCTCGTCGAGTATGAGCACCTTGCAGTCCATATCGACCGCACGCGCGATGGCGACCATCTGCTGCACGGCGATGGAGCAGCTTGCAAGCTGCTGCGTGGGCTCCGCCGGGATGCCGAGGGATTCCAATATCTTCGCGGCGCCCGCGTTGATCTGTTTCCAGTTCGTCAGCGCCCCTTTGGTTCTTCCTATATACATGTTTTCCGCAACCGTGAGGTTGGGGCAAAGCGTGATTTCCTGATAAACGGTGCTTATGCCCAGCTTTTGGGCGTCCTGTGGTGACTTTATGGATAAGGGCTTTTCGCTTCCCTTCATGAAGATCTGTCCCGCGTCCTTGGGGTATACGCCGGTCAAGACTTTAATCAGCGTTGATTTGCCGGCGCCGTTTTCACCCATCAATGCGTGAATATCGCCCTCGCGCAGGGTAAAGTCCACATCTTGAAGGGCACGAACGCCGGGAAAGTATTTGCAGATGCCGCGCATCTGTAGTACCGCGCCCTCTTGCATAGTGTTTTCGCCTCCCTAAAAATATCGAGTGTTGAGCCTGTATGCAATGCCTTTTGCGATTTGAAGCTTTCTTTTGTGAAGTAATACACGCGGTGCGGTCACACGGACATATTATCCATAAGCGCCGTACCGCGTGCATAACTTGCTTAGCCTTGATTAATTAAGTTCAAGATATACTTTAGATGCCGTAGTTATCAACATCTTCCTGAGTGATGGTGGTGGCGTCGAAGCCCTTTTCCTGCATGATAACGACCTTTTCCGCGGGGGCGGTGCCGTTCTCAAGATCCTTTATGATGCTGTCGATATAAGAAGCCTGGAAGGGATTGCACTGGCCGTCGTAATTCCAGTTGCCGGCGAGCAGCTCTTCAAGCGCCCACTTGTTGCAGTCAAAGCCCATTACGATAACGTCCTTGCCTACGCCGTGGGAGATGTTGGCTTTATCAAGAGCAGCGACAGCGCCCTTGGCCATATCGTCGTTTTCAGCATAGATCACGTTGAAGGATTTGCCGGAGTCGATGACGGCCTGAACGATCTGCTGGGCAGTCTCGGCGTTCCACTCCGCGGTCTGTTGGGTAACGAGCGTCCAGCTGTCGTTGGCGGCTACCATCTCATCGAGAGCGCCGGTACGGCCGATCTGAGCGGAGGAGCCCATAACGCCCTGAATATGGATCACGTTATACTCGCTGAGTCCCTGAGTTGCGAGCCAATCAACGGCGGTCTTTCCTTCAAGAGCCATATCGGAAACGATGGAAGCTTCATAAAGGCTCTCGTCAGCGTCGATAGTACGGTCGAAAAGGATGACTTTGATTCCGGCGGCCTGCGCGTCGGTAAGAACGGAATCCCAACCGGAGGTGCCTGCGGCGGAGATAAGGAGGTAGTCTACTTCGTCCTGAATGAACTTCTGGGCGGCAGCGATCTGCTCGTCATTCTTCAGGCTGTAGGCGAATGAGGCGTCATAACCGTTTTCGGCGGTGAAGGTGGCCTTCATATCCTTGTCGTTAGCGGTACGATAGCCGGATTCGTTAGGATCGTTGTTGATGATGCCAACCTTGATGGGGCCGGCTTCCGCGGCGGGTTCGGCTGCGGGAGCGGCGGGCTCGGCAGCGGGAGCGGCAGGCTCAGCTGCGGGAGCGGCGGCGGGGGCGGCGCAGGCTGCGAGAGTAAGCGCCATTAATACTGCGAGGAGAATAGCAATACGTTTCTTCATGGTTCATTTTTCCTTCCTAAAATAATGTGCTGTTTTTATGAGTAGTGATTTGCTCTTATCCTCTTATAGCACATCAAAAAATGAAATCCAAGCGCTTTGGAGCAAGCCCGTAAATTAGTCAACCAAGTCAAAAGATTTGCCGACTTAAGCTACGCCGGACATGCTGGCCGCCGCGTTTTCGCATCGTAATTTTTCCAACTTTACAGTAAAAAATCTACCATGAAAAGCTTCGCGGATCCATGTGCGAAAATGCTCGAAAAGCCTTCATTACAATAGAAAGAGAGACGCGAAAACGCGCCTCTTTCTTTTCTTGAATATCCTTTGTAGAGCCGCTAATACTCCCTTGCCTCTATCATCTCTTTGGTTATGGTAAAGCAGTCGAATTGCGTTTCATCGATGTAATTGATCTTTTGAACGCTTTCTCCGCGCTCCAGCGCGCCTATCGTATCTTTCACATAAGGGCCTTGCAGCGGATTGCACTCTATATTCAAGCTTATCCTTCCATCCAGACAATAGTTCAAGCCGAGATTGGTCGCGTCAAAGGCAATGACTATCACGCCGCCGTTAGCATTGCACCTGAAGCCGGCCTCTTCCAAAGCATCTATCGCGCCAAGCGCCTCTCCGTCATTTTCGCAATATACTACGTCTATATCCTTGTTGTTTTCCAGTATGCCCGTCATCACCTCATAAGCCTTGGCCCTTGTGAAATCGCCGCACTCCTGCGCGACGAGCTCCCAGTTCGCGTGCCTTGCAAGCGCCCGTTCCAAGCCCTCTGAGCGGCCTATCTGCGCCGACGAGCCGAGCGTGCCCTGAATGTGGACGATGTTGATGGTTTTTTCTTTTCGTCCCTGCTGCTCTAAAAGCTTTTCCAGCCAGTTCACGGCCGTTTCTCCCTCTTTGTTGAAATCAGAGCCTATGCAGGCGGTATACAGGCTTTCATCCTCCACCTTTATCATGCGGTCAACGAGTATGACCGGGATATCCGCCTCCTTGGCCTCTTTTAATATAGAATCCCAGCCGGTTTCGGTGATGGGCGACAAAACGATATAATCAACGTCCTGCTGTATAAAAGTGCGCAGCGCTCGCATCTGGTTTTCCTGTTCCTGCCTTGCGTCGCTGTAAATCAGCTCATATCCATTGGCTTCGCAAAGGGCGGACTTCATGCTCTCAGTGTTGGCCACCCGCCACTCAGACTCTGCGCCCACCTGCGAAAAGCCCACCACGATAAGTCTGTCTTCGTCCCCTGCGTTCTGCGCCTGCTTCGCGCAGCCGCCAAGCAAAAGCAGCAGGCAAATCAACAACGCCGCCGTCAACTTCTTCATGCTTCCGCCTCCCTCTCGTTTATCCTCATCGGGATAGTTACCGTAACTATAGTGCCTGCGTCTATCTCGCTTTTTAAGGTCAAGCCGTATTCGCTGCCGAACAATATCTCTATCCTTTGATGCACCGTGCGAAGCCCGAAGCCCTCGCGCCCTCCGTCCGCCATGGATTCACGCAGAGCGGCAAGCTTTTCCTCCGTCATGCCCATGCCGTCGTCCTTTACCTCCAGTATCACCTTTCCATCTTCTACCCTTCCGCTAACGCGAATGCTGCCCATTCTCCGTTTCATCTTTATTCCGTGATAAAGCGCGTTTTCGACCAAGGGCTGCAGGGTAAGCTTTGGCAGTGTATATTTTTTGATCTCCTCCGGAATATCTATCTCATATTCCATAAGATCGCGATATCTTACCTGCTGTATTTCCAAATAGCTCTTGATATGCTGCTCCTCCTCGGCAAGGGTGATTATGCTTTGCCCCCTGCTCAGAGAAAAACGGAAAAAGTTAGAAAGGCTGTTTATCATGGTGACGGCCTTTGCTATGTCGCCCGATTCGATGAGCCAAATGATGGTATCCATCGTGTTATAAAGAAAATGAGGATTGATCTGAGCTTGCAAAAGCGCCAGCTCGGCGTGGCGGCGCTGCTTTTCCTGCTCGTTGTTTTCCTCTATCAGGCGTTTAAGATGTCCCACCATCTTCTCAATACCGTCGGAAAGAAGCTGCACTTCTTCAACGTCGGCCTGAATAGGCTCGCAGACCGAAAGCTCGCCGCTGCCTATCGCTTCAAGTCGCCTGCAAAGCTCATCCACAGGATTAACTATTCTCTGCCCCAGCTTTCGCGAATAGCCAAGCAGCAAAAGCAACAGGATAACAGCCATTATCAGTATCACCGTCATAAGCATTACCATGCCGGATATCATGCTGCTCTGCAAGGCGTCCAGATGCACCGCCTCATAATAAAGATATGTATACATATATTCCTGTATGAGATCGGTCAATATATATATGTTGTTTTCAAGCTGCTCCTGCCGCGAATCATAATCGTCGGTTCCGGCTATTTGATAGATCTTTTCCTCAAGATTATGGCAAAGGTTGAGTACGCTCGATATCGCCCTTATGCTCTCTTTTTCCGTAGTCATGTCGATAAGCTTGCTGGCGATGGCCTCGGCGCTTTTCACCTCTTCTATGGGCAGACCCTCGGAATACTGGCTGTCGATCACATAATAATACATTTTCAGATCGACGT
>CAYPAH010000059.1:5170-12136 GCA_964408655.1 uncultured Oscillospiraceae bacterium
GAGGCCGTGGTAACATTGTTCAATACTGAATTATACTGCCACGCATACCATATGCCTATCGAGGCTATGAGCACTATGACCAGCATGAGCGGCAGAGCGACTGTGAGTATCATTTTCCACAGCTTGCTCTGCATACTCATTTTGCCCTGCGGCATTTTAAATCGTAGCTTGTTCACTGCGTTCCTCCGCGGCGGTATTCTCTGGGTGAAAGCCCCGTGGTCTTTTTGAATACAAAGCTGAAATAATGCGGATCCTTATAGCCTACCGAAAAGGCCACCTCGTTAGAGCGCTTGTCCGTTTGGCGAAGCAGGCGCTTCGCCTCGCCTATGCGCTTCATGGTGAGATATTCAACAAAGGTCTGCCCTACCTCCTGGCTGAAAACAGCAGAGAGATAGTTCGGGCTGATATTTACCTCTTTTGCCACCTTGTTCAGCGATATCGACTCTTCAAAATAATGCTCGTCTATATAGGCGATAGCCTGTATCAACAGATCCCGTTTTTGCCTTTTGCTTTCTCTGTCTCGAAGCTCGATGGCCTGCTTCAGCAGCTCATGCACATATCCCCTTATATTATCGGGCTCCGCCGATTTGCTCATAGAACGAAGCTCGGGAGTTAAAAACACCTCCGGATCATAGCCTATGCCTTCGAGATATTCCGCCGCCGCAAAGCAGATGGTCATAGCGAGATAACGGCTGAAAAGCAGCGAGGCTACCGTGTCTTCACCGACATAATTCAAAAGCTGCTCTACAAAATTGTCTATCTCATCCTCTGAACCGTCGCTCAAAAAGTTGCGGATAAGCTCCGGATCGACCACGTTTTCGCCCACGTCCCTGCGCTTATCGTCCCTTTTGCGAAAATCAACGATGCAGTCCTCTGAAAGGATATGCTTTTCGGGGCAAAGATGGCGATAGGATATTATGCGGTTGGCCTCGGTAAAGCACTGTGGCAGTGCGCTTATGCGCGTTACGGGAGTTCCGCCGGCCAAATACCAGTTTATTTCGTCCCACGCCTCACGGCATATCTCGCTTATCCCTCTTAAGCAATCTTCGCTTCTTTCAGCTATGTCGCTTTGATCCCCCTTCACCATGACGGCGTAGGTATTAAGATTCCAGCGAAACAGAAGAAGCTCGGGACGGTTTAAGAAAAACTGCGTGACCCTGTCCTGAAGCTTTGCGAGCGTGTCGGTATAGCCCTCCGGACGGCTGCCGTTATGCCCCGCGCTGTTCAAGCTTAAAAACACTATGTTATAAGCCTGAGCGTTGATATCCATATCCATTTCCTTAGCGGTCTCGTATATTTCTGAAACGCTGAGACTGCCGCTCACTATCTGCTCGAAAAACCTTTTTCGCGAAAAGGTCTCATATGCCTGCGCCTCTCTTTGAAACTGCCTTAGATATTCCTCCTGCTGCTCCTCCGCCTCCATTTTTTTATGCAGTTCGTCAAGTATCTGCACCATTTTATCCTTGGTGACGGGTTTCAGCATATACTGCTCCACGCCCATGCGTATAGCCTGCTGCGCATATGAAAAATCATCATAACCGCTTATTATGACAATTTTCGTCCTTGGCAGCTCCTTACGAACGAGCTCGCTTAGCGCAAGTCCGTCCATAAACGGCATTTTTATATCGGTTATCAACAGATCCGGCTTGATCTCGCGAATAAGCGGCAGCGCCATCTCGCCGTCCGAAGCGTCGCCCGCATAGGTAAAGCCGTATCGTTCCCATAAAATATTATTGCGCAAACCCTCGCGCACCACTATCTCATCCTCGACAAGAAAGACTTTAAACACCATCCATTTTCCTTTCCGAACATATATGAGAAATGACTCAATTATTATTGTAGCATTTTTACGCGAAAGCAAATATGATTTTTTATCGGAATGGTTGATTTTTTAAGGAAAATGCCGCAAGCTCGCAAATCATACGGGCTCGCGGCATTCAAAGGCAGTATACTTATCAGCTCAGCAGCTTTCGCACGAAGCTTTTATAAAAAAGCGCGCAATAGCAAAGAGAAACCGCAAGAGCGGGCAGCATATAAAGGCTTGAGGATTCCATCACGGCCTTGCTCATCCAAAGGCTGGGCAGAATACCCGCAATATACTGCGCGGGCGGCGGGATAAGTATGGCGGATGGAATACCCAGCAGCATAAGCCCCGAAAGTTTTGTCAGCGCCAAGCCCTCCACCTTGTTTTTCGCAAGCGACACAACCATCAGCGACATGCCCGCGCCGAGAACGGCGCAAACCGCGGAAAGAAGAAACATCTGCAATATGGAAAGCTTTGAAAGCTTGAAAATGGCAAGTATTACGGCGCACCAGAGCGCGGAGAGCAAGGCAGGCACAAAGATGCGCGAGAGCAGATATCCGCTTCTTCCCACCGGAGTTACCGCGATGGCGCACGCAAGCCCCGTGTCGTTTTCAGAAAGAACTACCATAGCTCCCGAAAACGCGAACATCATAGGCGTCATCAATGAAAGCAGCAGATCAAAAAGCGGATAATACGGCGCGATAACAGCCGTACGTGAAAGCCTTTCACAAAGCAGCCCCTCTAAAGCCGGAATGCCAAAGCGAAAAGCGCAGCCCATGAGTACGGGCGCAAACAGGAGCACGATAAGCATAGCGTCAGACCATATCTCGGCAAAAAACTGCTTTGTAATTATAAAAAGCCCCTTCACAGCTCCGCGCCTCCCATGGCCAAAAAGTTTTTGCGCACCGCGCGGCGGCAAAGCATAAACGCGGCAAACGCCCAAAGCAGCAATACCATGGCGCAGAAAAGCGGAGCCGCCGCGTCCCCTTGTATCAAACGCACCGCCGCAACGCCCGGATGCAGGGCAAGCGCCGGATGATCTATGCCAAAGAGCAGCAGCGCCGGCGGAGCGCAGATAAACAGTTCAAACGGCACTGCAAACAAAATAAATTGATTGAGTGTCGTGACCTTCATCGCCGCGATAAGTCCGCAAAGAGAGCAAAGCGCCGAGGCCGTCACAATTCCCAATGCGCAGGAAAGCAGGTTTTCCGTTCCTCCGAGCAAGGCGAGGATGAGTCCCACCAAAAGCCCTATCGCGGCAAGGGATATAAGCTTTGCCGTGATATATTCCCCTGTTCGCGCGGGAGTGACAGCTATGGCGCAGTTGACCCGCTGGCTTTTTTCCAGCAAGACTATAGCGCCCATGAAAAACAGGCCCGTCGCTGCGGGATCGGTGAATATAAGCACCGTCGCCACCGTCTTTTTTGCAGGTTCGGGCACAGCGAACAAAACAAGAGCATAAAGCAGCGTAAACACTGCATAAATGAAGTAAAAACCATATTTCCATTGAAAACGAAGATCTCCCCGGATCAGCGCTAAAAGCCTCATGTCAGCGCCCTCCCCGTCAGTTCCATAAACACATCGCCAAGATTCGGTTCGCCGGAATGAATGGTGAGCAGCCTGCCCTCCCTCATAAGAAGCAGCAGCCTTTCATCGGCATTCGTTTCGCCCAAGGCGCATTCCCCGCTTTTTTCCTCTCCGTTCTCAAGCCATGTGTAGCGAATAGCCCCCGCGCCTTTTTTAAGGATAAGCTGATGCGGCGTATCGAGCGCCTTTATTTGTCCGTTCACGATAAAGGCCACCCTGTCGCAAAGCTCCTGCGCATCCTGCATGTTATGGGTCGTTAATATGATGGTCTTCCCCCTTGATTTTTCGCCAAGTATAAGGTTTTTCATCAGTCTGGCGTTAGCCGGATCAAGCCCGCTTGTTGGCTCGTCAAGAAAAATAAGCTCGGGATCATTTATCAGGGCGCGTATAAAACCAAGGCGGCTTTTCATTCCCTTTGAATAATCGGCAACGCGCTTGTCCGCGTCGTTTTGCAGCTCAACTCCCGAAAGAAGTTCATCTATATCTCTGCCTTTATTTGAATAAAGAGATGCAAAAAACTCAAGATTCTGCCGCCCGCTAAGCTTTTCATAAAGCGTGGGAAACTCAAAATCTATACCTATATGTTCATAAAAATCGTTTTTATGCTCTCTTATCTCCGTCCCAAGCACCCTCGCGCTGCCGCCATAAGGAGAGAGAAGCCCCGTGAGTATTTTTTGCAGTGTGGATTTGCCCGCGCCGGAAGGGCCTAAAAAACCGAATATTTCGCCTTTTTCCACTGAAAAATCGATGCCCTCTATAAAGGGCGCTTTCGTGTAGCTGAAACACAGCTTTTTTATTTCTATCATTTTGCATCCTCCAGCATTTGCATGACCAGACCCCTAAGGCAAAGGCGCAGAGCGTCGTCAAATATTTCCCCGCCTATCTCGCGCCTATAGGCAATGGTGAAAAAGAGCGCTCTTGCAGCCGCGGTATAAACCGCCGTCTTTTCTTCGTCTATGCCCGGTATAATGGCGGTAATGGCGGAAAAGTCCATGTCGTCGTTTTTGAAATGCTCCTCTACAAGCGCTTCGGGCAGGCGGCGTATAAGAAGCTCCAGCTCTCCGCTCATCATAAGCTTTGGCAGCGGCGTATCGAACACCGCCTTATACGCGGCAAAAAACGCCTCCGTAAGCGAATCTATCGTTATTCCTTCGGCAAGAGAAGCCATGCTTTGCTGCAGCTTCATGTGGATCTCCTCATGCCAGCGCATCATCACATCAAAAATAAGCATCTCCTTTGACTCGTAAAAAAGATAGAATGTTCCCTTAGGGATATGCGCCGCCTTTACAAGCTCATCCACCGTGGTCTTTTTTATTCCGGCGCGGCTTATCGATTCAGCCGCCGCAAGGCGCAGCTCTGAAATTATCAATCCTCTTTCTTTTTCCGAAAAGCTCTTTGGCAAAGCCTATCCTCCTTTTATTAACGTTTGACTGTTTTTATTTTTTTAGTCATTATAGCAGCAGAGACCCCTGTTGTCAACAAATTCGATATGATTAGTTATTCGGCTTCTATTCTGCTATAATGAATATATCAAAACTATGGGAGAGATCGATGCCTGACGAAAAAATAAAGCTGAAAAACAACAGCGAAACTCTGTTTATCCCCTTATATGGCAAGGCCAACATATCAAAATACGGCGACATCCTAAGCGACCCCAAAGCCAAGGAGATCGTCGCCAAAGTGGATTATGACTTTTCGCAAAATGAGCAAAACAGATTTCTCGACATCTATATGGGTATACGCGCGGCAATAATAGACGGATATGCCAGACGTTTCATTGAAAAACATCCTGACGCCGTCGTGATACACCTTGGCTGTGGGCTTGATTCGCGCATTGAGCGGATCGAACGCGCGCCAAAGCTGTGGATAGACCTTGATCTTCCGGCGGTAATAGAGCTTCGAAGGCAGTTTTATTCTGAAAATGGGCACTATAAGATGCTTGCCGCCTCCGCCACGGAGCTTGGCTGGATAGATGATATCGATTATCACGGCGAGCCCGTGCTCGTTATCGCCGAAGGACTCACCATGTATCTTAGCGATGAAGAAAACCGCGCCTTATTCGCGGCCTTCCGCTCTCATTTTTCTCAGACGGATTATGTGTTCGACGCTTATTCCGTTTCAGCCGTGCGCTATTCAAAGCGCAAAAATCCCGTAAATAAGATGGGCGCTGTGATACGTTGGGGGCTTGACGAGCCTGAACTGATGGAAAGCGCCGCAGAAGGCGCTAAACATGTGGAAACAAAATATTTCACCGGTGAAGAATGGGAAAGCAAGCTTTCCGGAGTAACGCGCTTTCTTTTTCATGTGCTCTACGGAAACCGTCTCGCCAACAAGCTTTATCGCATTTATTATTATCAGATGCGCAAATAGTTTTCATCTTCTTCGCACAAGCATAGCAAACCCCGGTATGGTTTTGCGATACGATCAGTTAAAACAGGAGGCAAAAAATGAGATCTTTCAAGCGTTTCATCTATATCCTTTTATGCGTGGCTTTATTCAGCACGGGCTGCGCCGCCCCCGCCAAAGCACCCGTGAGCGAAGCCCCCGCCCCTGCGGCGACGGTTGCCGCTCTGCCTTCGCCTGCTCCCACAGCGTCGCCTGAGCCTCTTCCAACTCCCGTGCCGGTTCCGGCCGAGAGCGAATATTACCGCGATGCGCGTATGGCGGCCTATGCCGAGCATATCGTAAACAACGGCCTTGCCTTGCAGGAGGGTGAAGAGGTGCTCATCAGCGCTCCCGTCTGCGCTTACGGGCTTGTCGAGTTAGTAGCGGAGGCATGTTATGCCCGCGGCGCATGTGCCGTGAACGTATCATATGCTGACACGGCGCGCAGCTATTCCGCCATGCGCCATTTGGCAAACGGCTCATACGACGAGCTGATTTTTGATTCCGCGCTCATCTCGTGGTTAAGCGGAGAGGGCTCCAGCGTGGTCTATCTCAATATTCTCAGCCCCCGCTTTGATCTTACGCTGCCAAGTGCGGAAGAACGCCAGAAATATAACGACGCCGGCCATGACTTCTTGATGCGCGTGCATGATTTCAGCAAGTCCAAGTTCCCGCCTGATAAAAAATGGTGTGTTGCCGCCTGCGCTAACGCAAACTGGGCGCGGAAGGTCTATCCTGATATGAGCGACGCCGAGGCCGTCTCGGCATTATGGGAAGATATCTTCTCATTTGCCTACCTCGATAAGGATTCACCCTCGGACAAAGCGGCCGCCGCCCATTCGCTTGAGCTGGACGAGCGGGCAAAAACGCTGACCCAGATGGGCATAGAATCGCTGCATTTCGTTGGCGGAGAAACAGACGTGACCGTAAAGCTGCATCAGCCGCATGTTTTTCAGGGGCCGAGCGCAATAAACGCTGCCGGCACAAGCTCGCTTCCCAACATTCCGTGCGAAGAATGCTTCACCATGCCTGAAAGAAGCGGAGTAAACGGCACAGTAGCAGCAAGCCGTCCCCTTGTGCTTTCTAACGGAACGGAGATAGAAAATCTGCGGATGAAATTCGTTGACGGTTATCTTGAAGAATGGTCGGCCGACTCAGGGAATGAAGAGCTCTCCGCCCTGCTTGAAGCT
>CAYPAH010000060.1:0-10979 GCA_964408655.1 uncultured Oscillospiraceae bacterium
CTTGAATTAGTAGATTTCAACTATTTTTATGGCAACATCCATTCCGTGAAGGGCATCAACATTTATGTGAATGAGGGAGAGATGGTCACCCTTATCGGCTCTAACGGCGCGGGCAAGACCACGACGCTGCAATCTATTTCCGGCCTGACAAAGCGAAAGGGAATACACGGCAAGATCATTTTTAACGGGCAGGAGATCCAATCATTTAACGGCCACAAGGTCGCCAGCCTTGGCATAGCGCAGGCATTAGAGGGCAGGCGCATCTTCGCCAAGCTCAGCGTCGAAGAAAATCTCAGAATGGGCGCGTATCTGCGAAGGGACGCCGATGGAATAAAGTCGGATCTTGACATGGTGTTCAAGCGTTTTCCGCGCCTGCTGGAGCGCCGCACGCAAATGGGCGGCACGCTCTCGGGCGGTGAACAACAGATGCTGGCTATAGGCCGGGCGCTTATGCAGCGGCCAAAGCTCATGCTTCTGGACGAACCCTCGCTGGGACTGGCGCCATTGATCGTTAAAGAGATATTTGTCGCCGTCAATGACATCAACAACGACGGTACGACCGTTATGTTTGTTGAGCAGAATTCCAAGATCGCGCTTTCAACAGCGCATCGCGGATATGTTATGCAGACCGGAGAGATCGTGATGTCGGACACCTGCGAAAACCTGATGGCTAACGAGGACGTGAAAAAAGCCTATCTTGGAGGTTAAAGATCAGCACGGGGCGTTTTAAAAGCGCCCCGTATATTTATTTTCACAAAGGAGGAGCGGAGCTATGTATAGATACGGCGTACAATGTGCGCTTGAACAACTTTCGGAGCGTGTGCCCGCGATTTTTCGGGGAAGCATAGCTGAGGTGGCGTCAGCCTCCGCAAAGGCGGGTTATCAGGCGATGGAGCTTTATATTCACGATCCAAAGGAAAAAAACGTTGCGGAACTGCGCTCTGCGGCCGGCGATAATGGACTTGAATACTGCTGCATCTGCACGGGACTTGAAATTATTATAAACAAGCTCTGCCTTACGGCGGATGCTCCTGCCGAGAGGCAAAAGGCGGTTGACCGGCTTAAAGAGCATATGGATCTTGGCGTTGAGCTTGGCTGCCCTATCGTGGTCGGCAGTATGCGCGGCAACATACCCGATTCCGCGCACAGAGAAGAATACCTTCTTCGCCTTGGCGAAGGCTTGAGCAAATTGAACGACTATGCTGAAAATGTCGGCGGGGAGCTTCTTATAGAAAACATACATCAATATGTTTCAAATTATCTTAACACTATTAACGAGGTGGGGGATTATATCAAGCGCCTCGGGCTTTCCCGCTTAAAAATGCATATAGATACGCACTCGATGCACATTGAGGACAAAAATCCTTTGGGAGAACTGCTTAAATACGGGGATCTGATAGGATATGTTCATTTTTCCGATTCGAATCGCGGATATCCTGGCTCGGGAAGCATCGATTTCAAGTCGTATTTTCGCACGCTGATGAAGGCGGGCTATAGCGGCTATATCACGGCCGAATGCCAGCCTTATCCATCAGAAGAGGAATGCGCGCTGCGCGGCTTGCAATATATGAAGCATATGGAGCAGGCGGCGATCATAGAGAGTATGAAATTGCAGGAGGATCAGTGATGAGCAACAATCTGTTTTTGAAATGGCTGAGCAGCGACACTGGATCGATCTACTGGCATGATTCAGCGGTTCGCGCCGAGCAGGAGGATGCATTTTCAAACGGCGCCGCAGGCATGACTACGAACCCTTTTTTGATAAACGCCACCCTGCGCAATGACACGGCCTTTTGGAAGGAGCGTTTGGCAAAGCTCCCGAAAGGCTTGAAGGGCGATGAAAAGGTGCTCTCGCTGGTGCGCTGCGTAACGGGATTTTATTCTGAACAAACGATGCCTATTTTCGAAAAAGGCGAGGCAGGCAAGGGATATGTTTGCGCTCAGACAAACCCAAACAAAACCGGAGACGCCGATTACATGATAGCTCAGGCTAAGGTGCTTGCTTCGTGGGCTCCGAATATTGTGGTAAAGCTGCCTGCGACCCGCGCGGGTATTGAAGCATATGAGGAATGCACGGCGCAGGGCTTGAACGTGGCCGCTACCGTGAGCTTCACCGTGCCGCAGGTTCTAACCGTTGGTGAAGCGCGGGAAAAGGGCGTGGCACGGGCGAAGAAAAACGGAATAAAGCCCGGACTTGGCATCGCGGTGCTCATGGTTGGGCGTTTAGACGATTATCTCAGGGATGTGGCGCATGATTCCCATCCCGAGATAAGCGAAGAATGCATCGTTCAAGCGGGCACAGCCTGCATAAAGCGCGCATATGGCATTTTTAACGAACGCGGATACGATGCCTTTCTTATGCCGGCGGGCTGCCGCGGCGCGAACCATATAGCGGATCTGGCGGGGGCAAGGATGATAATGTCCATTGCGCCCAAGATCGCGTCAATGCTGATGGACGATGATAAGCTTACGGAGCGAATAAATGTGCCGGTAGAGCCAGCTATCATCGAAAAGCTGATGAAAATGAGCGAGTTCCGCAAGGCATATGAGCCTGACGGAATGAAGGCGGAGGATTTCATCACCTTTGGTTCCAGCAACCGCACGACCACACAGTTTATAGAGTGCGGCTGGAACCCGCTGGCCGCTTTTGATTACGAAAATCTGTAAGAAGCAGAGCGGAGGTAAAAAAGTTATGTTTTGCTTAAAGGGAAAGGTCGCCGTGGTCACGGGGGCGGCGCAGGGCATTGGAAAAACTACGGCGGAAAAGCTGGCCGGGCTGGGCGCAAAGGTCGCGCTTGCCGACCTTAATGAGCAAAAGCTCAAGGCTGCCGCTGAAGAAATTTGTAACAGCGGCGGCGAGGCGATCCCCGTACTTATGGATGTTTGCAGCAATGAAAGCATAGAAGCGGCAATGGCGAAGGTGGCCGCGGAATTTGGCGGCATAGACATTCTTGTGAACAGCGCGGGCATACTGGGCACATCAAGCATAGAGGAGATGCAGCGCGACGGGGAATGGAACCGCGTGCTGGATATTGACCTTAGCGGGACTTTTTTCGCCTGCCAGTATGCTTTGCCATATCTTAAAAAAAGCAGCGCGGGGCGAATAATCAATATCGCTTCACTTACCGGACGAAACGGGGGCTTTGAGGGATCTATGAGCTATGCTGCCGCAAAGGGCGGCGTTATCGCTATCACCCGTGGAATGGCGCACCATCTTGCCCCGTATAAGATCACGGTGAACGCCGTTTGCCCATCCACTACGCAAACGGAAATGCTGGAGGGCTATTCACCCGAACGAATAGCCAATCAGGCAAAAAACATACTGCTCGGGCGCCTGGGCAAACGTGAGGAAATGGCGGCGGCTGTGTGCTATCTGGCCTCTGACGAAGCAGCCTTCACTACCGGACTTATGATGGACGTGAACGGAGGCGCTTATTTCGGATAGCTTTGTCGCAAAGCATACTGCATATATATAATGAAGAAGCGGGCTGCGGATGAAAGATCCGCAGCCCGAAAACTTGTCGCTTTGCTTTTATACGCAGGTATAGCCGCCGTCAACGGGCAGCATTACGCCGCTGACATAGCTTGAGGCGGGGGAGGCGAGGAAGATCGCCGCGGAATCGAGCTCGCCCTCGTTGCCGTAACGCTCCATGGGGATGACCGTGCGGGAATATTCCTTGAACCAGTCGGTGTCAAGGGTGTCGGCGGTCAAGGGAGTCCAGAAATAGCCCGGGCAGATGCAGTTGACGGTGATGCCGTATTTGCTCCATTCTCCGGCAAGGCCGCGGGTAAGATTGACTACGCCGCCCTTTGCCGCGTGATAGGGCGAGCAGGGAGCGACCTTGTTGCCGACCAGACCGTACATAGAAGCGATGTTGATGATCCTGCCGTATTTCGCGGGGATCATCGCTACCTTTGCGACCTCTCTTGCGACCTTGAAGGAACCGAAAAGATCGATATTCAGCTCGTTGGAAAACTGCTCGTCGGTGATGTCCTCGGCGGGAGCTACCGCGCCCGTTCCGGCGTTGTTGATAAGAATATCTATGCGGCCAAAGCGATCCATAACGGCTTTGATCGCGTCCTTAACGTTTTGAGTGTCGGTAACGTCGCATCTTACGGCCATAGTTTCTACGCCATAGGCGGCCTTTAGCTCCGCCGCGACCGCGTCTATTTTCTCCTGACGGCGCGCAAGCGCCACGATATTACAGCCTTGATTAGCAAGGGCGTGCGCCATCTGTACGCCCAGTCCCGTGGAACAACCGGTCACAACTGCCACCTGAGAGCTTAGGTCGAAATAGTTTTTCATAGTTTTTATCTCCTTTGTGTTTTTTGCAGTGTTAAGTTACCATTGCGCCGGGGTCATGCGCCGCGCACTCTGTTTTCACGCTTAGTATAAACCAAAACATGCAATAATAAAAGAGAAACATTGATATATTATTATCAATGTTTCTGCAATGCTTGATTTGTTGCTTATTCGTAAGGCGAGATCGTATTATTCGCTGTAAAGAGAAGCGCTGCCAGTGCCTTCTTCGGCGTCATATTCGAGAACGACCGTGCCGCCGTTAAGGCTGCATTCGGTGAAATCAAGACCGTAAAGCTCGACTTCATTGCCCTCGGAATCAGCCATCAAAAGATCCCATTTGAGATCGTCCGCACCGATATAGAATACAGTCTCTACAGAATCGCCGTCGGCAAGATAGGTTTCACCCAGAATATCTTCGCCCCACTCTTCAAGATTGGCGGAGCTTGCATAAAGCTGGTGAATATCAGCGCCGGTGTTGTTTTCAATGACTACAGGCAGCTCGATAAGCTCTTCCGCAGCAGCGGAGGGCTCAGCGGCCTTGTCTGCCTCAGCGGCAGCGGGCTCGGCAGCGGGTTCAGCGGCGGGAGCCGGTGCAGCGGGAGCCTCGGTGGCGACAGGAGCAGCAGCGGGGGCGGCCGGCTTGCTTCCGCAAGCGCTCAGGCAGAGGGCAAGCGCCAGGCACAAGATAAGCGCAGTGATCTTTTTCATTATTATTTCCTCCAGATTTCCAAGTCTTTTTTACAACAGCTTTTAGTATAACGAGTGCCAAAGAGAAAAGCAAGCGAATAAAGTAAATTTAAGGTATCGATATGTGTATAGATCATGTGTATAACGCGCGTATCTATGATATGATATAATAAAAAAGCGAAGAGAGCTTCGCGCTAAAAGAATGATAAGGAGCTTTTAAAATGGAATGCACTATTCGCACGTGGAGGCTTGAGGATGCGGAGGATCTTTCGCTGGCCTTGAGCAACAAGAATATTCAGAATAATCTCAGGGACGGACTGCCATATCCCTATACCGCAGACGATGCGCGCGAATATATATCGGCCATGCTCGAGGCCGATCCGAACGAGACCTTCGCTTTTGCCATATGTGTTGGCGATAAGGCGGTGGGCAGCATTGGCGTATTCCGTCAGGGCAACATACATTCCCGCACGGCGGAAATGGGCTATTATGTCGCCGAGCCGTATTGGGGCAGGGGCATAGGCAGCAGCGCGGTAAAGCAATGCAGCGACTATGTATTTGAAAACACGGATATCATGCGCATTTATGCCGAACCCTTCGCATATAACGCGGCCTCCTGCCGCATACTTGAAAAAGCAGGCTTCGAATATGAAGGAACGCTTAGAAAAAACGCCGTAAAAAACGGAGTTGTACTCGATATGAGGATGTATGCCAAGATAAAATGACTGAGATTTTCCCGCGCATATACGAAACGGTCAAAAAAATACCCGAGGGTCGAGTGGCAAGCTATGGGCAGATCGCCTTGCTCGCGGGGAATCCGCATTGGGCAAGAGTAACGGGCTATGCCATGCACGCCTGCAACGACGCTTCTGTGCCATGCCGGAGGGTAGTGCATAAAGACGGAAGCTTGAGCGAAAGCTTCGGCATTGGCGGAAGCCGGGAGCAAAGGGCTATGCTTGAAAGCGAGGGAGTAGGCTTTTTGCCGGACGGACGTGTGGATATGCGGAAATTTGAATGGCGCGGAGAATAAAAAGAGACTTTATCATATAAATCTCAAAAATCTCTCAATTCTATACCTTTGTTTTAAACATCTTGATAGAAGCGCGAAGGGCAAAATAAAGCGGCACAGATAAAGCTGCGCCGCCTTGATGCGATTCGATTTTTGAGCAGGGGCTTATTTTTATCGCCTCATATCCGGCGCATGTCGCCGCGCTCTGTGCCGTATATCATAACGGCGCTGCCGATAAAGGATATGAGCGCGCAGCAAAGCAACATGCCACGCACCTGCACGGTGTCGAGCAAAAAGCCGCCGAGAATAGAGCCGATGGAGTTGCCTATGGTGGGGATGAGCGTCATCATTGCCTGACCCATTAAACGGTCGCGCTCCCGCATCAGCGCGTCAACATAATAAACGGAAACGGGAATGAAAAGCGAATATGAAATCAGTTGAATGAGCATAACGCCATATAGGAAGGAGATGCTGCGGGCAAGGGTCAAAAGCAGCATTCTTACGGTGAGCATGGCCGCGCTTATTATCAGCAGCCTGTTGCTTCCAAATTTTTTGCTGAGCCACACCGAAATAAGAATGGTCGGTATTTCGCATATCGCCGTCATCATTACGGAGGTGCCAAGCTCTTTGCTGCCGCCGCCCAAAGCTTCAACTATTCGCACCATATAATTGCAGGTGGTGCAATAGGCGGTAAGGCAGAGGGTCGCGCCGCAAACGAAGATCGCGAATCTCGGATAGCGTGAAAAAAAGCCGGAGCCGCGCAAAGCCGCCGCTTCTTTTTCGAAAGGCTCTTTTTCGATTCGCGGCGCGCTGCGCCAAAAGAACAGAGAGATAAGCAGCAGCGCTGAGACGACCGCGGCTATCGGCACGCTTATCCTTGCGCCGTGAGCGGCGGAAAGCACGCCAAGAGAATAGGCGGTGAGCGCATAAAAGGCCGAGCCGAAGGCGCGGCTTATGCCGAAGTTTACTTTTATTCCCGCATTGGCGCTATCCATGCCAAGCGAGCTTATCAAAAACTGCAAGGCCATTATCAGCACCCATACCAGCGCATACAGCGCGATGCCGAGCCATTGAGGCTGCGTGGAAAATGAAAGCAGCGCAAGCAGGGCGCAGGCGGGGAGGGCGAGCGCGATAGAGAGACGCTTGGGCGCCTCGCCGCCGTGACGATCCGCGAGCGAGGCAACAAGGGTCTGCGTCAAAGCCGAAAACGCGCCCACAAGCGCAAACACGAGGCCGGTAAGAGAACCGCTCAGCCCCATCTCAAAAAAATATGAAGCGCCGAAGGCGTAATAGCAGCAAATCAGCATCCAGTAAAAGATCTGTATTATCGTGTAATGTATGCCGTCAAAACGCCGGCCTTTAGCTGAAGCTTCAATATAATTATCCATAGACCTACAATATAACAACTTTCACGCGATAGCGCAAGCATGGGTATATATGCTTTTAAGGGGCGGTATGCGCCTCTGTTTACAAGCGAATAAAAAGCCTGTAAAATAAGCTTACCAAGGCGCATTATCGAAACGGGGAAAAGCAAAAATGATAAAAAATGACGGCTGCAATTATTCCTTTTTTTCCAACAAGGCATGTGAATATTTCCCCTGCCATAAAACGCGGGAGCCTGATGGATTCAACTGCCTTTTCTGCTATTGCCCGCTTTATGCGCTGGGCGAGGGCTGCGGCGGGAATTTCAGCTATACCGAAAGCGGCATAAAGGATTGCAAGGACTGCCTTTTTCCGCATTGCCGTGAGAATTATGCTTATATTACCGGACGCTTTTCTGAGCTTGCGGAAATCGCAAAGCGGAAAGAGTGAGCACGCAAGCCGCGTTTCAAAGGATGGGCGATAACAGTCCTCTGCTTTAAAAATAACTCTTGTAAGAAGGCAAATAATATGCTATCATAAATGTAATTAAAGCGATTACATTTAACGGAGCCATAAATAAAGGAGATTTTTTATGAAAAAACTTGCCTTACTGCTTGGATTTTCCCTCGTGCTCTCGATGGGTCTTTGCTCAATGCTTGGCTGCTCCGAAACGGCGGATATTAAGCCCGTGAAGATCACGGCGGAGGAAGCATATAACAAAATAAGCGGCGGCGAGCCTGTTATCGTGGTGGATGTGGGAACGGCGGAGCAATACGCCGAAAAGCATATTTCTGGAGCGATCTCTGTTCCCAATGAAGAGATAGGCAAAACCGCGCCTGCGGCCATTCCTGTTTCAAGCGCAAGCATACTCGTTTATTGCCGCAGCGAAGAGGGCAGCGCGCAGGCCGCGAAAAAGCTGACGAAAATGGGCTATACCAGCATAAGCGACTTTGGCTCCTTATCCGAATGGAAGCATGAAACAGAGCAGGGAAAGTATGCGCCGCCTCATAAGGACGGCACTTTGAATTCATTTCTTGCCTATGATCTTGAGGGTATGCCCGTGGATGAGAGCGTGTTTGCGAACCATAAAATGACGGTCATAAACATCTGGGCGACCTTCTGCGGCCCCTGCATCAACGAGATGCCTGAGCTGGGAGAGCTGGCCGCCAAGTATGCGGAGCGCGGAGTGCAGTTTATCGGGATCGCCGCTGATGTGCAAAAGGGAGATAACGGCGCTTTTCCGGCCGACATGATAGAAACCGCCAGAGATCTCGTCGCCAAGACGGGAGCCGACTATCTGCATCTTCTTCCGAGCGACGATCTGATGAGCGCGAAGATAAACGAGGTGGAAGCCGTGCCGGAAACGATATTTGTTGACGGCGAGGGCGATCTGATAGGAAAAGCTTATCTGGGCTCGCGCAGCGGCAGCGAATGGACAAAGATCATCGACAAAATGCTGGAGGATATGGGAGCGTGACAGCGGAATTTTCTCTTGCGGTTCATGCGCTGGTGTATCTGCTGCATAAGGGAACTGTGATAACAAGTCAGGAACTGGCCGATAATATCTGCACAAATCCGGCGCGGGTACGCAAGGTGATGACCAAGCTGCATAAGGCGGGGCTTCTTGAATCCTGCCGGGGAAAGGGCAGCGGATATCTGGCCAAGGCGGATAGCGCGGAGCTGCGTTTGGACAGCGTTTTGTCGGCGCTGGGCGAAGAAGCCTTCGAGCATAACTGGCGCTCCGGCGACATGGATAGGGACTGCCTTATTTCCTCCGGAATGGGCAATATTATGGACGGCATATATGATAAGCTGAACGCGAGCTGCCGCAAAGAGCTTTCCGCTATAACTATCGGCGCTGTAAACGACATGATATTTTCCGGAAAATAACGCAGGTAAAGTCAAAAAATTTATTCTAAAGCCCCGCTCTGTTTGAAAGAACGGGGCTTGTGCTTTTGATGTTTCAAGCTTTAATTGTTGAGCTGATGGATAAGCAGGGGCAGGGCTTTTTCGAATTTTACGCCATACCAGTGATCCTTGTCGTCGATCGTTTTAAGAATGCATTCCACGGTGAAATCGGCGGCGATGCGCGCGGAATCAAAAACGGAATATCCCTTAACGAGAGCGCCCGTGAAGGCGGAGGCATATGCGTCGCCCGTGCCGTGAGAGCTAACGGCGAGCTTCTGGTGGAAATAATAATGTATCTCATCGTCGCCTGCGTCATATACGGCGACGCCAAGCTTAGTGTCGTCATAGCTTACGCCGGTTAGCACGACCTTTGACGCGCCGAGAGCGGCAAGCCCCTTCAAGAGCCTGTGGATATAAGCCTCGTCATAGCATGAGGCTTTGTATTCAATGTCCGTCATAAAGCTGGCTTCCGTTATGTTGGGCAAAACGATGTCCGCGCGGCCGCAAAGCTTGGCCATAGAGCGAACGAAGGCGTCGTCAAAGCCGTAATACAGCTTGCCGTTATCGGCCATTGCGGGATCGACGATCTTATACGCGCCGGGAGTAAGCAGGGTGTCCATTATGTCGGAAACATAGCCTATCTGCTCTTCGCTGCCGAGATATCCGGTATAAAGAGCGTCAAAACGGATGTTTTCCTTTTGCCAATGCGCGGCGATGGCAGGCATGTCATCGGTAAGATCGCGGAAGGTGTAGCCGGTGAAGCCGCCGGTGTGCGTTGAAAGCACCGCGGAGGGGAGGATGCAGGTTTCTATGCCGCAGGCGGAAATGATGGGCAGAGCCACCGTGAGAGAGCACTGACCCACGCAGGAAATATCCTGAATGGTCAAAACCTTTTTATCTTTCATTTATATTGACCTCCGATAAACGGCCGGTATTTCACTCAACTAAAAATACTGCCGGTAATTATCGCGCGAAATCGCGCTTGATATCCGGATTCATAGTAGCATTTTTGATATAAACTGTCCAGCAAATGAAACTGGAAAAAATCGCAATATACAATAACACGAGCCCGAGGGCTATTGAATAAGGGCGCTTTATTTGCTATACTTGCAATCGGTAAAAGGTAATTCCGTCATATTTATAAAAGAAAAGCGGCGAATTATTTTGGCCTTCAGGCACTTTCTGGAAAGACTCAAGCTTTATTACAAGACCTTTTTTAAATGGCTTTTTTGCTCCGTGATGACGGGTGTCGCCTGCGGAGAGATGGGGCTGTTGTTTCATAGCTGCGTGGATATGGGCGGCGAATGCTTCAAAAGCAATGGCTGGCTGTTATATCTGCTGCCCGTGGCGGGACTTTTGATAGTCGCTTTGTATAAACTGCTGAGATTTGAAAACGACGCGGGAACGAATTATATTTTCGAGGCGATAAGAAACGGGAGCCACGTTCCTTTGCGCATGGTGATGGGCATTTTCTGCGGCACGGTGCTTACGCATCTTTGCGGCGGCTCGTCGGGACGCGAGGGCGCGGCGCTGCAGATAGGCGGGGGAATGGGCGGCTTTTTCGCCCGATTGATGCGCATGGACGGCAAGGATATGCGCATTATGACCCTTTGCGGCATGAGCGCCGTCTTTTCGGCGCTTTTCGGCACTCCTATAACGGCGGCGCTGTTTTGCATAGAGGTGATAAGCGTGGGCGTGTTTTATCATGCG
>CAYPAH010000060.1:10989-11708 GCA_964408655.1 uncultured Oscillospiraceae bacterium
CTCATACCCTGCCTTGCCTCTTCTCTTACGGCGTATTTTTTCGCTCGCGCTGCGGGCGTTTCGGCGCTGCGCTTCACGCTTTCTTATCTGCCGGAGGCTCCGGAGCTTTTTACTCTTTTTAAGGTCGTTCCGCTTGCCGTGCTTTGCGCCATGCTCAGCATAATCGTCTGCGCGAGCCTTCATCGCGCGGGGAGGCTTTATATTAAAGCTTTTCCCGATCCGTATCTTCGAATATTTGCGGGCGGTTCTTTGGCGCTCATTCTCACTCTTTTATTTGGCAGCCGCGATTATAACGGCGCGGGCATGGATGTTATCGCCGCGGCGATAGCCGGAAACGCCGTTCCGTATGCCTTTGCCTTAAAGCTTATTCTTACTGCCGTTACGCTTGGCGCGGGCTATAAGGGCGGCGAGATAGTGCCTACAATGTTCATCGGCGCGAGCTTTGGCTGCGTTATCGGTCCCCTGTTCGGACTGGATGCGGGCTTTGGCGCGGCAATAGGCTTGATCTCGGTTCTCTGCGGCGTAGTCAACTGCCCCATAAGCTGCATGATACTCAGCGCGGAGGTATTCGGCGGCGCATATCTGTTATATTTCGCGCCCGCCTGTGCTATCAGCTATATGCTCAGCGGACGTTTCAGCCTTTATTCGGCGCAGCGCTTCGCTTATTCCAAGCTTGAAACTACATATATAAATGAAAAGGCGCACTAGCATTAGACTGC
>CAYPAH010000061.1:0-7950 GCA_964408655.1 uncultured Oscillospiraceae bacterium
TGCAGCCCGTTTTCAGCCTTTCAAGACGCAGCCCTGTCAGCGCGGAGGCGCTGGTTCGCTGGAAGCACCCTAACAAGGGGCTTATCGCGCCCAACGAGTTCATCCCGCTTTTTGAAAAGACGGGCTTTATCTCTGAGCTTGATAATTATGTCTGGCATGAAGCCTGCCATATACTTTGCGAACGCCGCGACAAGGGGCTTGCGCAGCTGCCTATCTCTGTCAACGCTTCGCGCCGGAGCCTGCTAAACCCCAACCTTGCGGGCGAGATACACGCTCTTACCGCCATGCATGACATTTCGCCGGAGCTGCTTCGCATCGAGGTAACCGAGAGCGCCTACACCAGCAATCCCGAACAGCTTCTTGAAAACATAGAGAAGCTGCGCTATTACGGCTTCCCGATAATGATGGATGATTTCGGCAGCGGCTATTCTTCGCTCAACACATTGAAGGATATTCCTGTCGATGTTCTAAAGATAGACATGAAATTCCTTCAGGGCTTCGAAAAAGGAGGCCGCGGCGGCACCATACTCACTTCCGTTGTGCGAATGGCAAAATGGATGGGCGTCTCCGTAGTGGCTGAGGGAGTAGAGACGGCGGAACAGGTGGAGTTTTTGCGCAGCATAGGCTGCGAGGCCGTGCAGGGCTTTTTCTACGCAAGACCAATGCCGGTGGATGAATTCGAAAGCTTCATAATCAACAGCTCGCCGGAGGAATATGGCGACGATATACTCCGCACGGTGGATGATAGCGAAATAGATATGCTCATGGGCGGCAGCCATCTGGTGAACCGCCTGCTCAGCAGCGTTTTCGGCGGGATCGCCTTTTATGAATATACCGAGGGAAGGCTCGATGTGCTTCGCGTCAACGCCGCATATTACGAGATAATGGGTCTGACGCCGGCGACGCTGAGCCGAAAAGGCAACAATATTCTCGAAATGATAAGCGAGACCGAGCGGGAGATATGCGAAGGCGCGGTGAAGCAGGCGATAAGCGAAAAGAAAGAGCAGCGCTTCACGCTCAAGCGTCTGCGCGGCGACGGTAAAACCGTCTATCTCGATTGCCTCGTTCAGCATATCGGCGGCGAGGACGGGCGGGCGGTGGTGTGCATAGCCTTTGCCGACGTAAGTGCGCAGAAGGAAGCGGAGCTTGCGGTATTCACGCAAAAAGAGGACGAGAAAAAGCGCTACAGCATACTCAATGAAAACGCCGCGAGGCTTCTGGAGCAAACGGATATGGCGGGCGCGATAAACGACAGCCTGCGTTCGCTTCTTGATTATTACAATGCCAGCCGTGCTTATATCTTTGAGTTCGACTGGGAAAAGGGCGAGACCAGCAACACCTATGAGCAATGCGCCGAAAATATAAGGCCGGAAAAGGACAATCTGCAAAATCTGCCCATGGAAACGGTGGAGATGTGGACGGAGACCTTTAAGACAAAGCCCGGACTTTTCATCGAGGATATCGACGCCTTATCGGATGACGACGTGGCGAAATACATTTTGCAGGCGCAGGGAATACGAAGCCTGCTCTCGGTTCCTTTATATAATCAGTCCCGCATGATAGGCTTTATCGGGGTGGATGATCCGGACGTGAACGTTTCGGATACGGACATTCTTTCTACCGTGGGCTTTTATATAATGAACGAGATAAACAAGCGCGAACGCCTTGTTGAAGAAAAGCGCAGGCAGCTTTTGCTTGAAGCTTCCGTGGCGAAAGAGCGGGAAACGATGGATCGCTACCGCCTTATCGTCGATCGTTCGGGGCTTGCGGTGTTTGAATGGAACTCTGAAACAAGAGAGCTTTATACTTCGCCCTCCCTTGAAAATTACGCCGTGTCCGCGCTTGAGCCAAGGGAAAGCATAATAGTCGAAAGCGCGGTGCGCGAGGCGATACACCCCGACGACGCGGATGTATTAAAGGAATTCTTTGCCCAGTGCAAAAAGCGCGTTCCTTCAACGGAAGCGGTGATGAGAATGCGCATGAAAAACGGGGAATACCGCTGGACGCGGATCCGTCTCATTCTTTTAAGAGGCAAAAATAATCTGCATCTCGAACGCGCCATAGGCACGCTGCTTGACATCGAAGATGAAATAGAAGCGAAGAGCGCCATGGAGCAGGCAAACGAACGGCTCAGCAAGGTTCTGGATGAGCTTCCCGGCGGCATAGGCATATATGAGGTGACGGGACGCAAGATAAAAACTATATATCTAAACGACAGCTACTTTAGCCTCTTTGGCGAAAGCCGCGAAGACCGCCCGTATATATTCGAAGACGGCGGCGCGCTTCAAGCCGTATATTCGGGGGATATCGACGCTATATTTGCCGAGCTCGAGGCGGCCGACCGCGAGGGGCGCAATGCGGATCTGAATTTCCGTGTGCTCAATAAAGGGCATTATAAATGGATAAACGCAAAGGCAACGCAGGTGGGCAAAAACGGAGACACGATCCGTTATCATCTTGTATTCAGCGATGAAGACGCTAAATACCGCGCCATGCTCGACTTGCAGGAAAGCCAGATGGCGCTTCCCGCCGCGATAGAGATAAGCGGCATAATCACATGGAATTATGATCTGGACAGCGGAGAGATGAGCTTTAACGAGGCAAATCTGACAAACTGCCATCTGCACCCGCCTCAGCTTGACGCCTTGTGGGATGCTGAAAGAGAAACGGGAGTGCTGCCCGCATATCACGAGGAATACCGCAGAATGATAGAAACGCTGAAAGACGGCGCTGAAAACGTCACGGCCGATCTTGAATTCCGCGAGGCTCCCGGCGAAGAACCCAGATGGATGCGCGTGGTCTATAAAAAAATGGCGGGCGAAGAAAACCGCGCTTTGGGCATAGCGATAGATATAGGCGAGCAAAAGCGGATAGAAAAGCGCTATAACGACGAGTGCGCATATCACGAAGCGCTCACTGGAAGCGTGCGCGCCGCTATTCGTTATAATGTAACGAAGGATGAAATAGAAGCTGTAATAAACAACAGCGAGCTCTTGAAAAAGGTCAAAGATCCCGACAGGCTGGAAAGCTATCGCAGCGGCATCGCCAGGATGATAGCGGATCTTGAGGAAAGGGAGAAATTCCAGGAGATATTTACGCGCGAAAAAATGCTGGCCTTGTTTGAAAAGGGAGATCACCACCGAAAGCTGGAGGTGCGCATAAGCGGCCACAAGGGCAAGACCATTTGGGAACGGGTGAGCATCGATCTGGTGCGCAACGCGGGCGACGAGCTAATAGCCTTTATTACGGCCAGAGACGTAAGCAGCGAGAGGCACGCGGAGCTGATGATAAGCACCGCCGTAGCGCGAGATTTCGATTATATCGGCTATATAGACTATAATGCCGACGAATATTACTTTATTCGAAACGAGGACAGCAAGGCTTATCTGCCCGACACGCACGGCCACGGCATCGCCAAGCTGCTTGAGAGCAATGTGTTTGCGCACACGGGAAAAGAAGCCCGCGAGCTTCTTGCGCCCGAGCGCATATTCGCAATGCTTGAAACGGAGGATTATTACGACGTTTTCAGCACGATAATACAAAGCGACGATTCCCTTGCGAGAAAGCATAAGAGGATCTCTTATATCGATAAAGAAAGGCGTATCCTTCTTATTACAGGCAGGGACGTTACAGAGCAATACCGGCGGGAGCAAAAGGAGCAGCTTGCGCTCTCTAACGCCCTGCGCGACGCTAACATAGCAAGCAAGGCAAAAACGGACTTTCTTGCCCGCATGAGCCACGATCTTCGCACGCCTATGAACGCTATCATCGGCATAGCGGCGCTGGCGCAGAGCTCCACGGGCGACGCGCAGGCTATGGACGACGCACTGAGACAGATAAGAATGGCCTGCGACTTCCTGCTTGGAATAGTTTCGGACATATTGGATATTTCGGATATCGAGCGCGACGAATTCGTGCTGCATCCTCAGGCGTATTATTACGACGATTTCATCGAGGACATCAAGGTGATGATGCTCCCGCTCTGCCGTGAAAAGAACATCAGATTCAATATCGTAAGCTCGGACGATAATCGCACAGGCATATATGTTGACCGTACCCGCTTTGAGCAGGTGTTCTTCAATCTGCTTTCAAACGCGATAAAGTTCACGCCGTCGGGCGGCGAGGTGGATCTCGCAGTGAATAACGGCGCGATAAAGGACGGCAAGCTGGATTGCGAGTTTGTGATACGCGATAACGGCATAGGCATGAGCGAGGAATTCCAGAAGCATATGTTTGAAAGCTTCGCAAGAGAATCCAAACTTATTACCAGCGAATATGCGGGCTCCGGACTCGGGCTGCCTATAGCGAGGCGAATAGTTGAATCCATGGGCGGCACGCTCAGCATAAAGAGCAAAAAGGACGAAGGGACCACCGCGACGGTGCGTATGAGCATTCCGCTGGCTGTTGAGACGGCTGAAAAGCGCGAGGAAACGAACGAGGAGGAGGTCAGCCGCAAGCTTTGGGGCAGCCGCATTCTGCTTGTTGAGGATAACGAGACGAACTCGCGCATAGTCTGCGCGCTGCTGCGGCAAAAGGGAGTGAGCGTAGAGCCTGTTTTCAACGGACAGGAGGCGGTGGAAAGCTTCCTTACATCAGAGCCGGGTCATTTTGACGCTGTGCTTATGGATATCAGAATGCCGATAATGGATGGCTGGGAGGCGAGCAGCCTGATCCGCGCACTGCCGCGGGCGGATGCAAAAAACGTTCCTATAATCGCGCTTTCCGCCAATGCTTTCACGGCGGACGTGCAGAGATCACATGAATCAGGTATGCAGGCGCATCTTGCAAAGCCCATTAATCCGCCAAAGCTATATGCTACGCTCGCGAAATATATGGCGAGGCGAGGCGCGGTTTTGGACAGCGAGGATTGTGCTAAATGATAAACCATGACGAAATAGCCGGCATAGTGAGCAACTTCTGCGTTGACGGAGAATATGTCTCGGCCGAGCTGCATCCGGGCGGGCATATACACGAGACATATCTTGTTGCGACAAGAAGCGGCAACCAATACATTTTGCAAAGAATAAATCAGCATGTTTTCCCAAAGCCAATGGAGCTTATGGAAAACATATACGGCGTCACGCGCTATTTAAGAGAGCAGATAATACAAAGGGACGGCGACGCAAAGCGCGAAACGCTCACCCTGATACTCACAAAAAACGGACAGTATACATATACCGATATTCGCAGCCAGATATGGCGCATGTATCTTTTTATTGAAGGAAGTATGCCCTGCGCTCAGCCCTTCACGGTGTTTTCGGTGACGGCTGCGGGCATGGCCTTCGGCCGTTTCAGCCAGCTTTTGGCGGATTATCCGGTGAATCAGCTTAAAGAAACGATCCCGAATTTTCACAATACCCCGCTGCGGGTAAAACAGCTGAAGGAGGCTGTGCAGAACAATCCCTGCCGCCGTGCGGGGCGCGTAAGATACGAGATAGACTTTGCGCTTGTGAGCTCGGATGAATCGGGGGATCTTGTTGACCTGCAAAAGCGCGGCATATTGCCAACGAGGGTGACGCATAACGACGCCAAGCTATCCAACGTGCTTCTGGATAGAAAAACGCGCGAGGGACTTTGCGTGGTGGATCTGGACACCGTTATGCCGGGGCTGACGGCCTGCGATTTTGGCGACGGCGCCCGCTCGTGCTCAAACTCGGTGGCGGATGACGAGACGAATCTCAACCATGTGTATTTCAGAACCGATATGTTCGAGGCTTACGCCGTGGGATATCTGGCGGGCTGCTCGCGCTCGCTCAAGTCCGAGGAATACGCGGCGCTGCCATACGGCGTGAAGCTTATGACATATGAACTGGGAGTAAGATATCTTACCGATTATATCAACGGAGATCAATATTTCAGGGTGAAGCATCCCGAACAGAATATAGACCGCGCGCGCAATCAATTCAGGCTTTTGCAGGATATTGAGCGCAAATGGGGCACGGTTTGCTCGATAGTCGACAAAAAGAAACAGGAGCTGAGCCGCATGGGCAACAACCGGCTGCATTACAACTTCTAGGCGGGCAGAAAAGGCTTGCCTTTTATGTGCTTCTGTTGCAAAATAGAACTAGATATAGTTGCTTTGAAGAAACAGTTGATTTAGGAAGGTTTTATGAAAAGCTATATAGTAAGACAACCGATATATAATGCAAAGCTCAGCGCATGGGCCTATGAGATCATGTATTCTGATGCGGGCGGCGCTTATGAAAGCTCGGAAAATATGGAAAAGTTCTTCCTTAATTATGCCACGGAGGTAAACAAAAACGAGGGCTACACTTTTGTTACCTTTACTTATTCCATGCTCGAGCATAAGGTGGCGGAGCTTTTTTCGCCGGAAAAGCTCGTTATACAGATAAACGAAGACGTTTTGCTCATGCCCAATACCAACAGCCTTATCGGAGAGTTGCAGGCTCACGGCTTTAAGATCGCGAGTGTCGGCTTCAATTTCAATGCCCGCGTGCTTTCTATAATAGGAAAGATAGATTATA
Organism: uncultured Oscillospiraceae bacterium; assembly: GCA_964408655.1. Taxonomy (GTDB): domain Bacteria; phylum Bacillota; class Clostridia; order Christensenellales; family CAG-138; genus JAQVRG01. The sequence continues at coordinate 6,486 of CAYPAH010000061.1, forward strand.
TCAAGCTTAATTTCGCAATAATGCAAAATTCCTTCCACAGCGTTATGGAGGTCGCGAACAACTTAGGCAAAAAGGTGATAGCCTATAATGTGAACAGCGAGGCTTCGTATACTGTGGCGCGCGCATTGGGCGTGGATTATATGCAGGGAACTCACCTTGCGGCCATGCAGCCCTGCGTGGTTCACAGCGCCGAGCATCTGCCCGCGAACTTCGCGCAGCTTCTGGTGACGATCAACTCGCCTGACCCCGATTATGACGAACTGGAAAAGATAATCTCTCGCGACGTAGCGCTGACCTATTCAATATTAAAGCTGGTCAACTCGGCATATTTTGCCCCGCGCAGCCGCATAGGCTCTATTCGCCAGGCTATCTCTTTTCTTGGCGTAGCCCAACTGAAGGAATGGGTATATCTATTGGGCTTCCAAAACGGAGGCTCGCTGCCGCTTGAATATATGAAGCTTTCGCTTCTGCGCGCCAAGTTTTGCAGCGAGGTACAGCCGCTCGTGCCCGATATCGAGATAACGGCCTCCGAGGCTTATCTTATCGGCCTTCTTTCAACGCTTGACGTGCTCATGGGCGTAAGCATAGAGCAGGTGCTTGACGATGTTGATGTTTCAGACGCCATTCGCGACGCTTTGCTTCAAAAAGAGGGCAAGCCCGCATATCTATATCAGTTCATCTGCTGCTATGAGGTGGGGGACTGGAACCGCGCTTCCGCGCTGGCGCAAAAGCTCAACATTTCCGAAGAGGACATGGGAGCCGTCTATCTGCACTGCATGAGCGAGGTAAACAAAATGTGGGAAGGTATCATCTCGGCAGGCTCAGGCGCAAGATAGAAAAAAATACAGCAATAACAAAGCCGCCAGTTTGGCGGCTTTTTGCATGTGGCTAAGCTTCTTAGGGAAGCTGAACCGTTAAGTCGAACATATCGGCGTTGGCGTCAATCGCCGCGGCCGGAGCCACGACGGCATAGCCCGCTTTTTCAAATATCGTTTCAAGAGTATCGGCGGCGGAAAGAAGGTCGGAGGGGGCTGTGGCGCGCATGTTTTCGAGGATGGCCATGCGCTCTTCGGGAGTAATGCCAAGCCTTGCGTATTGAAGCTGAAGGTTCGCCATGTTCCACAGACCCTGCGGACGTGTGGCGCTTGAAATGATCGAGAGCTTGTAGCCGCTCAGCTCATCGGGCTTCATAGAAGCGGCTCGCGCCCTAAGCTCGGCGGGCAGCTCTTTTATCCTTGCGATAGCGTTCGCAAATTCCGGGGAACGATGAAGTTCGAAGTAATATCTGCCGTTATCGGTGAGCGAAAGATAAGCTCCGTATGCGCCCGCCTGAAAGCGAAGCTCCGGCAGCAGATATTCGCCCGTCAAAAGCTCCATGGCGATCTGCAAAGCGCCTATGTTTTCGGCCTTTATCGAGTTTATGTCAAGCGCCGAGGAGGCATAGCAGGAGCTGGTGTTGCCCTTA
>CAYPAH010000061.1:7960-11572 GCA_964408655.1 uncultured Oscillospiraceae bacterium
CCACCGACTTTGGCATTACCGCGGGGGCGGCCGCCCAGTCGAGGCTCGCCTCAAGCGCGGTCTGCGCGGGAAGCACGGAGCTTAGCGCGCTTATGCATTCTTCGCGGCGCTCGGGGCTGCCAATGCGGGTGAGTATGGCTTTGTCTCTTGTCAGTGAACGCGCGCGAACATCGCTCAACACGCTTATCAGGGCGCTTGTTTCGCTGGCCTGCGCACTGCGGAGAAAATCATAAAAGGGCATTCCCGAAAGCGAATATGAAAGCGTCGCCGCGGCGGAGGATGGGGCCATTGCCGCGTCTGTCGCCACATAGCTTGCAACGGTTTCGGGGTTGGAATATTCCTGCAATTCGCTGGAGATAGCCTGAGGGATATAGACGGAATTTTCGTCGAGATCCACATTCATAAACATATCCATGGCAAGGGCTGCGGCCTCCGCCACGTTATCGTCCAAGGCGTAAAAATCAAGGCTCAGGGCGGGATAGCTTGAGCCGTCCTCGCGCAGCTCGGCGTAAACGCTCGCGCTGAGATCGCTCATAAGCCTGCGGCTTTCAATGGCGATGTCGCGCTGGTCATGCTCTTTGGTGGAAAGGCCGATAAGGTCGGTATAAAGCGAAAGCTCATGCAGCTCTATAAGGCTTAAATGGCTCAGATCAAAGATATAGCTGCAATATGAAAGATCGCCGTCAATATCCACGGTTTTGATAAGCGTGCCCTGATCTTCCGTTTGGGCGCTTTCGTATTTGGGGATGTTGATTGACGCCGTTTCGGGAGTGTCGGTTTGCAGCTTTGCAAGCGTGGCGGGGTCGCTCGTGCGATTGCTCCATTCTTCAAATTCGGCGCTTTGAGCTACGAGCTGCGCTATCTCTTCTTCGCTCATGGCGGCTTTTTTCTCCGCAAGCTTGCTTTCCTGCGCGGCAAGCTGCTCTTCGAGCAGTCCCGGACGCGGACTTACTGAAACAAGCGCCGCGTGGGTATTGCCGATAAGGTATTTTTGAAGCAGAGCGGCAAGCCCGCCGTTTTTGCAAAGCTCATAGGCGGGCTGCGCATATGAGGCAAAATCGATCAGCTCCATATATCCGCTGTCAACGCCCGTTGCTACATAGCTCGCCATGATCGTGCCAAGCCCCGCGCTGTTGGCAGAGAGCTTTTCGGAAAGAAGCTGAGACTGGGCAATGCTCTCTAAAAGCTCTTCGTCAAGACCGCTTGCGCACATGGCGGCAAGCTGCTCATCCACAATGGCCTTAAAATCCGCGGCTCTGGAATTATCCGCGTCTTTAGCGCCGAAATACATGACGTATTGCGTGCCGACAAAGCCGCTTTGCACCCAATAGCTTGAAGCTATGCCGGAATCGTTCAGCGTGTCCTTAAGCTGAGTGAAGGGGTCGCTCATATAGCTTACGCCGTAATCAAGCGCCATTATCTCGGTGAAATCCATGCTTTGAGGCAGCGCGAAGGCATAGCAGATGCTTCCGCCCTCCTGCGCGCTTTCAAGCGCAACGGGGAAATCACGCTCTACGCTGACGGCTTCTGTGAAGGGCGTCTGGGGCTTTGCGGCGGGCAAAGGCTCCTGCGCGTCATAATGAGAAAAATAGCCCTCGTCAAGCAGCTTCAGATAGCGCTCGGTCTCAAGCTCGCCATAGAACATCGTTGTGCTGTTTGATGGGTGATAGCACTGGTCGTAAAAGGCGATAAGCTCTTCATAGCTTAACTCGGGTATTTTTTCAGGATCGCCGCCGCTGTCAAGTCCCTGATAAGTCTCGGGGAAAAGCGCCTTGCCGACCGCCGTCATGGTGAAACGGTCAATACTGCCGTATGTGCCCTTCATTTCGTTATAAACTATCCCCTCGATCGTGAGGGGAGAGTCGGCGTCCGGCAGATCATATCTCCAGCCCTCGCGCATAAAATAGTTTTTGTCGCTTCTTATTGAGCTGTTAAAAGCGCAGTCAAGATAAAAGTCCGCCATGCGCTCAAGCTGATTTGCACTCAAACTGCTCACATAATAATTAGTGGCGGAGCTGTGGGTCATTGCGTTTATCTCGGTTATATAAGCCTGCGAGTAGGCGTCAAAGAAAACGTCGCGTCCGGGGTATTTTTCGCTTGAGGCGCAGGAGGCGTGCTCTAAAATATGCAGCTTTCCCGTGTCATCGCTGGGCTCGGTGCGGAAAGCTATCGAAAAGCAGCGGTCAGGATCGTCGTTTTGAATGAAGTATACCTCCGCGCCGGTCTTATCATGCCGCCAATGGCTAAGAAGAGAGGCGGAGAAGCTGATATCGCGCTGATCCATGAGCGTAAAACCGCAAAGCTTATCGCCCACGGCATAGTGCTCCTGTGCTTTTGCGGCTTCTTCGGAGGGAGGAGCGGAGGGCGTTTGTCCGGCTGGCTCCTGCTGCGCGGGAGTTTCCTTTATGACTTCTTCATCAGGAACGGGCAAAGCGCAGCCGCCGAGCGAGATCACCAGACACAAGGCCAGTAAAAAGGCAAGAAATCTTATTTTGCGGGCGGAAATGTTCATAAATGTAAATCCTATCAAAATATGCTTATTTCTATTATAACAAAAATTAGACTTGATATCAAAGACGAGTGCTGATATAATAAACAACTCACGCCAAAAACAGCAAAAATGATCGAGTACGCGCTTTATCCGGCGCGTATAATGCTTGAAGTCGGGAGGACGAAAGGAAAATGCAGGAGCGGACAATAGCTGTGCAGCGTATGCAGGATTATATAGAGACTCACTTGAACGAGCCTATTTCGCTTGCGGAGCTCGCCAAGGCTTCGATGTTTTCGCCGTGGTATTCGCACAGGCTTTTTAAAGAGCTCACGGGACTTGCTCCGGCGGATTACATACGGCGGCTGAAGCTTTCAAGATCGGCTCTGCGGCTGCGCGAAAAAGGCTGCCGCGTTACGGATATAGCCTTCGAGACGGGCTTTGGCAGCGTTGACGGCTATCAGCGGGCGTTTTTGCGCGAGTTCGGCTGCAACCCGCGCGAATATGCGGCGCACCCGGTACCGATCTATCTTTTCATCCCTTACGGCGTTAAATACAAAGCGATAGCGGAGGAGAAAAAGCACATGGAAAACATTCATAACGTCTTTATTCAGGTGATAGAAAAGCCCGAGCGCAGGGTGATGATAAAAAGGGGCGTTAAGGCGACTGACTATTTCGAATATTGCGAGGAACTGGGCTGCGAGGTATGGGGTCTGCTGATGAGCATGGAGGCGATCTGCGGAGAGCCGGTTAGCATGTGGCTGCCCAAGGAGCTTATCAAGCCCGGAAGCTCGCAATATGTGCAGGGAGTAGAGCTTCCGCAGGATTACGAGGGCGAGATCCCCGAGGGCTTTGACATCATCACCATGCCGGCGGGAAAATTCCTAATGTTTCAGGGCGAGCCCTTTGAAGAGGAAAATTATTTGCAGGCGATAAAGGCCGTGCAAAGCTCAATGGAAAAATACGATCCTTCGATAATAGGCCTTGAGCGCGACCCGGGCGGCCCGCGCATACAGCTTGAGCCGAGAGGGGCAAGGGGATATATAGAAATGCTTGCGGTAAAGGAGAGGGTAAAATGAGCCTGAAAGAAAGCAACTGGAAAAAACGGACGATATTGTTTCTCG
>CAYPAH010000062.1:0-3745 GCA_964408655.1 uncultured Oscillospiraceae bacterium
TGCGTTGCCTACGCCGCTGCCGGGGCAGATGCCGGTATCGGTCATTTGAATAGTGGTGCTTATTCTCGCCGCTCTGCGCGAGGCAAGAGAATCTATCACGATGATAAGCTCGGGCTTCACATGCTCGACAACGCCGCGGATTATCTCTATGGTTTCTATGCCGGTCACACCAAGAACGCCGGGGGAGACTGCGCAGACAGGGCATATGGGATGAGAAAAAGCATCGGGAAGATATTCGCTCACATGGCGGGTAACATATACCTGATCGATGGTACGAGGGCCAAGCGCGTCGGGAGTTACGCTGCGATTCCCAAGACCTACTACAAGAATGGATGAGGAACTGTTAAGCTTAGGAAACAGAGAACGAAGCTCTTTGCTCAAAGTCTGGCTTACGCGCGCAAACAGATCGAGCGGACGCTCGGTAAGCGCGGGCGCATCGAGACTTATATATCGTCCCATAGCTTTGCCAAGAGCTTTTGCGGCTTCTTGAGTTTCAAGTTTTATTCTGGTCGTTTTTATCCCATCGTTTTCTACTGTTTCTTCGCTTACGCCCTCCGTTTCGGGGTGAAGCTCGCGTGCTTCGTCCGCAAGATCAGTGTAAATATCCGCCATATGCCTGCCTCCTGATTTTTTATTTGTAGTATGCCCGAATATTGCGGATAAACATGAAAAAAACGGTGGAAATATCTCTGTTAAACACTTGCATTTCGCGTAATCTCATGTTATAATACCCATCGTTCGAGTAAAAAATAGGGGGTGAAACGAATTGGCAAACCATAAGTCCGCTCTTAAGCGTGTGGGTATCACTGCGAAGAAGAACCTTCGTAACCGTATGGAAACTTCCGAAGTGAAAACCGCCGTTAAAAAGTTTGATGCGACATTGGCGACCGGCGATGCCGTCGCTGCTAACGCAGCTTATCTTAACGCAGTGAGCACAGTGGACAAGGCTGCTGGCAAGGGCGTTATCCATAAAAACGCCGCCAACCGCAAAAAGGCGCAGCTTGCAGTTAAAATGTCTGCAAAGTAATCACCCCATTTGATATGATATTCAAAAAAGAAGCCTAAATTGGCTTCTTTTTGTATATTTGCAAATCAAAACAATTTACGGCGCGCAGTGCAGCACCGCCAGCTCAAGCGCTTCGACATCCTTCATTTGTCCGCTTATCTGTTGATAGCCAACATCGGAAAAGGCTAAGATGTTTTTTTCAAGCTTCTGCTTTGAATAGCGCTTTGCGGCATCAAAAGCCGACTTTGCCGCATAGGGGCTGCCGCCTATTTTTGCGGCTGCGCTGTTTTTATCCATGCCCTGCTCGGCGCAGATCTTGGCTTGCAGCATAAGTTTAAAGCGTCCGGCCATCAGCGCGGCTATAGAAAAGGCGCTTTCGCGTTCAAGCAGAGAATCAAGCGCGCGCAGACCGTCGGCTGTTTTGCCTGCGATAAAATAATCTATCATAGAGAAAACGCCGTATTCGATATTTCTTGTTACGGCTTTGCTTATGATCTCGTTGGTGATTTCATTTTCAGGCCCTGCGTAATCGGCCGCTTTGATGAATTCATTGCGAAGATCGCATAATGAGCAGCCGACAAGCTTTACGAGAAAGCGAGCCGAAGCCGGTGTAATAATGCTTCCGTATCTGTGCGCCTGCTGGCAGACCCACTTTATCGCTTCGTTTTCATCGAGAATATCGAACTGCACCAAACGCCCGCCAGCTTTCATGCTTTTTACTATTCCCAGAGAGGCGTTCGCATTGGAACGCACAATAAAAATAAGAAGAGTAGAGGCGGGCATAGAGGGGATATATGCGTCGATCTTCTTCCATTGCTCTTCAAGAGGAAGAGCGCGGCAAACCACTATGCGCCTGGATGAGAAAAAAGGCAGCATTTCGCAGGCTTCAATAATAGCTTGAGCCTCCGCACTGTCAAAAAACTGAATATTAAGATCGCGGGCAGCTTCATCCGCTGTGGCGAGAACGGCCTGCAAAGCTTGATCCTTAACATATTCCTCCTCACCATGAAGAAGATAAGCGCCGGAGAGCTCATTGCCGCTTATAAGCTTAAAAAAGGCAGTGTGATTCATATGAGAATTATATCATAAAACAGTGATGCGCACATAAGAAAAAGGATGCTTAAAAGGCAAATGCTGCGATATCGTTTACCGGCAAGAAAGTATTGAGACGTTGCGAGCATGACAAGATAGCATAAAAGCACGAAAAGCTTGTTTGGCGATTTGCTAAGTGAGATACAGGCATAGGGAATAGCGGCGACGACGCGGGTCAGCCCTTGAAGTATCTGCGTCATATGATAGGCAACAAATGCCGGAAGCTTGGCCGCAAGCGGAAACACAAGCTGCAACAATACGGCCGCGAAAGCGGGAACTATGCAAAACGGCACCAGCGGCACAAGAAAAAGGTTCGCTATCAGCACATAAACCGGGATCGTTTTAAAATAGAACATGGATAGCGGAAGCGTGGCGAGGGTGGCGCTGCCGGTAATGGCTATACTTTCGGACAATGCCCGTGGCAAAGGGCGCAGCAGCTTTAAAAATTGCGGGCGAAGCATTGCAATGCCGCCTGCGGCCGCAAAAGAAAGCTGAAATCCTATATCAAAGAGCGATAATGGATCGAAGAGCAAAATGAATATTGCGGCGAGAGAAAGGGAAGATGGCGCATCCGGACGGCGTAAGAAGACGGAGGCGGCGAAAACGCAGAGCAGAATGAGCGAGGCTCTCATAAGCGAGGGCGGGAACGCGGCTATGGCGCAATAGAGAAGAAGAAAGATCCCTATAACAACAAAGCGCAGTTTTGCCCTGCTTGCGGGGATGAGCCACATAAGAACCGCAGCGAAAAATGAAACATGCAGGCCGGATAAGGCCAGAATATGCGCCACTCCCGAAATACGGAAAGACTCTATGTCAGCGGGTGAGATCAGCGTTTTGTCGCCCCAAAGCATGGCTCTAAGAAGCGGAGCATTGTCATAAAACAGAAGATCCGTTGCTTCAATGAGCTTCATTCGCAGGGAGTAAAGCATTCCCTGAAGCGAATATATAAACGGCGGGATTATGATGTGCTCAGAAAGTCTCATGCGCAATATGCCGAGCAAAAGGGATAAAAGAAAGATGAAACAGCCTTTTTGTTTAAAAAGATAAGACAGAATGAGAAAAACAGAAAACAGGCAGATGATATAAAAATCCCATCTGCCTGCGCTGTGTTCGCATAAAAGAATACCGGCGCAAAACCCGAACGCCGCGTTTACAAGCGGCCTGCTGTTGAAAAAACGCATTGGTTTTTGCGCAGGGATCTCCATTATCAGCGAATAATGGCGATAGCTTCGACCTCCACAAGAGCTCCTCCCGGCAAAGCGCCTACCTGTATGCAGGAACGTGCGGGGAAGTTGCTGCCGAAATGCGCGGCATAGATCTTGTTGACGTTGGCGAACTGACCCATATCCATCACGAAAACGGTGGTTTTCACGACATGCGCCATATCCGAACCGCTGCATTCAAGAATGTTTTTCAGATTGGTGAGTGCCTGCTCGGCTTGAGCCTCAACGCCTTCGGCAAGCTTGCCGGTAGCAGGATCGATGCCGATCTGGCCGGAAACGAACACGAAGCCGTTTCCTGTGTTGGCATGGCTGTAAGGGCCGAGAGCTGCGGGCGCATTTGAAGCGGCGATTATCTTCTTATCCATGGTTATCCTCCTGCGTTTATTTATTAAATGAAAATACGTCTGAATATAATTTTATGCTA
>CAYPAH010000062.1:3755-11458 GCA_964408655.1 uncultured Oscillospiraceae bacterium
AAACGGCGCTGTCAATCATTGCGGCAATGTCGTTTTGCCAAAGTATCCATGCGGCCTCGCCTGTGTCGCTGTAGTAAGCCTTGCGAACGCCGGCCTTTTCAAAGCCAAGGTGAAAATAAAGAGTTTGCGCGGCTATGTTGCTCTCGCGCACCTCTAAGGTCATGGCGTTGGCCTTGTGCTGCTGCGCTGTTTTCATCATGTGCAGCATCAACGCGCGCCCAAGTCCCTTTTGCCTGTGTTCCGGCGCTACGGCGACATTGGTGATATGCGCTTCGCCGAGGAACACCCACATTCCCGCGTAGGCTATCACTTGGTTTTCATGCACGGCTACCTGATAATGCGCAAGCTTGTTGCGCAGCTCACCGCGTATGGCGGACTCTGACCACGGAGAACGAAAACAAATTTTTTCAAGCTCGGCTATTCTTTCCACATCCGCCGCGCGCATATCGCGAAAGATCACATCCATCATTTCTTTTCGCTTTTCTCCTTGAATAAACGCTCTGCCTGAGAAGGGCGCAGATACATGGGCAGTATCTCGGGCTGAGCTTTTTCATATTGCAGATGCTTCCATGCGAGCATGGCGACATTGTCGGCGCGAAGCTCGCCTGAAGCGAAAGCTGCGTTTTTTACGCGGCTAAGTATGATATCTTTATAGGCGAGAGCACCGTCGCCTACAAAGAGAGTACCGTCCTCTATGTTTTCAAGGTAATCGTAGATGGCTGCGGCTTCGGGCTGGCGAAGATATTCTCCATCCTTAAAAAGCGCCGCATAAGCGCTTTCGTTGCGCGCGTCGATAAGCGCGCAAACATTGCCGCTGTGTCCATAGCAAAGCGCCTCAAGCGCATTGATCCCGACAAGGCCTTTATGAAAAACAGAGGCCATGGCATTCACGGCGCATACGCCTATGCGCACTCCTGTAAATGAGCCTGGGCCGATATCGGCAGAGAAAATGTCGATCTTATCCGTGCTTATGTCTTTTTCGGCAAGCAAAGCTTCGGCCAGTGGCATAAGCGTTTCGGAATGCGTATGCCCGCTTTCGCCTTGAATATATCCGCTCACCTTTCCGTTTTCGCACAATGCGGCTGAAGGCAGAGGGCCGGAACTGGAAAGAGCAAGAATAATCATGTGCGAAGCGCCTCCAATACGGGAGTAAAGCGTGGGCTGCAAGCGATCAATTCCACATTACGGCCTTCGTCGCCGCTACCGGCTATATGTATCTCTAAACGGTCGCATGGCAATGCCGAGGGCACGTTTTCGCACCATTCCATTGCGATTATCCCGTTGCGCTTGAGATAATCGTCAAAGCCTATGGCATAAAGCTCATCGGCGTCGGCAAGACGGTAAGCGTCAAAATGAAAAAGAGGGAGTTTACCGTCGTGCTCGCGCACTATGGTGAAGGTGGGGCTTGTGACGTCGGTAATACCGAGCGCATTGGCAAGCGCGCGAATAAAGGTGGTCTTGCCTGCGCCAAGGTCGCCAAAGAAAGCGAGAAAGTCATTGGCTTTAAGCTGAAGGGCTAACTTCTCTGCGAGCTCGGAAATATTATCTTCGGATAAGGATGAAAAACGCAGGTGACGCATTATTGAAACGCCCCCTGTTCTATAAGCTGCTTTCTAAAATCAAGAGTTCTGTCCGCGGCAATGGCTTCGCGAAGCTGCTCCATAAGGCGAATGGAAAAGCGTATGTTATGCGCTGTTATAAGCTGAGCCGCAAGTATCTCTTTGCATTTGACCAAATGGCGGATATAGGCGCGCGTAAATCCGTTTTTGCAGGCATAGCAGTCGCAGCCTTTTTCTATTGGGCCGAAATCGTGTTCAAAGGTGGCGTTTCGCAGCATACGCTTGCCCTCTCCTGTGAGCGCAAGGCCGTTGCGGGCTATGCGCGTTTGCAGCACGCAATCAAACATATCTATTCCCCGGATAGCGCCTTCGACCAGACAATCGGGACTTCCCACGCCCATAAGATAGCGGGGCTTGTCAGCGGGCATATACGGCATCATTTCCTCAAGCATTTCATACATAAGCGGCTTAGGCTCGCCAACGGAAAGGCCGCCGATAGAGTAACCTGTCATATCAAGATCAGAAAGGAACTTTGCGCTTTCGATGCGCAGCTCTTTATACATGCCACCCTGCACTATGCCAAAGAGAGCCTGATCCTCGCGAGTATGCGCGGCAATACAGCGTTTTACCCAGCGGTGGGTGCGATCCATTGCGGCTCTTGTGTATGTTTGGTCGCTCGGATAAGGCGCGCATTCGTCAAAGGCCATGGCGATATCGGGGCCGAGCGCCTGCTCTATTTCCATAACGAGCTCAGGCGTAAAGAAATGCTTGCGCCCGTCTATGGTCGAGCGAAACTCAACGCCGTCTTCCCGAATGTGATTGGTTCCCGCAAGACTGAAAACCTGAAATCCGCCGCTGTCGGTAAGGATAGGTCGGTCCCAATGCATAAATTTATGCAATCCTCCGGCTTCGCGAATAAGCTCGTGACCGGGACGCTCATAAAGATGATAGGTGTTCGCAAGAATGATGTTTGCACCCGTATCTTCAAGGTCGCGCGGGGTCATAGCTTTTACAGTGGCCTGCGTCCCTACGGGCATATAGCAGGGCGTATCAATAACGCCGTGCGGGGTATGCAGCTTGCCAAGGCGCGCGCCGGACTGAGCGCAAACATGAAGAACTTCAAATTTAAAATTCGGATTTCGCATATCTGCTCCTTAAAGTATGAGCATAGCGTCGCCAAAGGAAAAGAAACGGTAACGTTCCTCAACGGCGTGCGCATAAACTCGAAGAATTTCTTTGCGCGAGCAAAGCGCGCTGACCAACATTAAAAGTGTGGATTCGGGCAAATGAAAATTTGTTATAAGGCAATCCACGGCCTTAAAATCATAGCCGGGCGTTATGAAGATATCCGTCCAGCCTGAACCCGGGCGTATGATCCCATGCTCATCCGCTACGCTTTCAAGTGTGCGGCATGAGGTGGTGCCGACGCAGATCACGCGGCCACCATTTGCTTTGGCGGCGTTGATGGCGGAAGCGGCTTCATTTCCAAGCTCATAGTATTCTGAATGCATATGATGTTCTTCAAGGTTTTCACTTGAGACAGGACGGAATGTGCCAAGCCCGACATGCAGCAGCACATCGGCAATAGCTATGCCGCGAGCCTGAAGAGAAGATAAAAGCTCATTTGTAAAATGCAGTCCGGCAGTGGGCGCGGCGGCGGAACCGTTTTGTAAAGCATATACGGTTTGATAACGATCCTTGGGCGCCGTGCGCTCGGTTATATAGGGCGGCAGAGGCATTTCGCCGGCGCGATCCAGAATTTCTTCAAAGATGCCGTCATATAACAATGTAACGACGCGGCCTCCGGCGTCTGTAGCTTCGCCTATACGCACCGATAATTCGTCGTTCACTTTAAAAACGAGTCCGCTCTTTGCGCGGCGTCCGGGCTTCACAAGGCATTCCCAACGCCGCTCGTCAAGGCGCTTTAAAAGAAGGAACTCCATTTTGCCGGAGGTGTCCTCACGAAAGCCAAAGAGACGGGCGGGAATGACGCGCGTGGTGTTGCGAACAAGAATATCGCCGGCGCAAAGATATTCGCCGACGTCGGAAAATTTTCTGTCGTATATTTCTTTGCTGTGCCGGTCATATACCAGCAAACGCGAATCACTGCGCACCGCTGTGGGAGACTGCGCGATGAGCTCCTTTGGGAGATCATAGTAAAAATCACTGGTTTTCATGTGAAGAATTATATGCTATTCCGCGCGCTATTGCAACTAAGCTGAAAAATCGGTATACTAAAAACTATCGTTATGGTATAAGGAGAAGACTATGCATTATGGTTTTATCGGCACGGGGAATATGGCCTCGGCTATCATCTCCGGCGCAATAGGCAGCGGCAGGTTCAAAGCAACTGATATTTATGGATATAACCGTCATATAGAAAAGGCGGAAAAGCTAAAAAAAGAGTGCGGGCTGAATGTTTGCGGCTCTTTATCAGAAATCATAGCTGTTAGCGACATAATCGTTTTAGCAGTGAAACCGCAGGTTCTGCCTGAGCTTCTTCCGCAGATGAGCGGGCATTGCGAGGGCAAAAAGATCGTGTCCATCGCGGCGGGTAAAACGCTTGCTTATTTTGAAGAAAAGCTTGGCAGGCTGCCTGTTCTTCGTGTCATGCCAAATATCAACGCAAGGGTTTTTGCCTCTACCAGCAGCCTTTGCGCAAACAGCTATGCTTCAAAAGAGGACGTCGAGGCGGTGAGAGCGCTTTTTGAAACTGTCGGCACCGTTGTAGATCTGCCGGAAAGCCAGTTTTCCGCTTTTAGCGCGGTGGCGGGCGCCTCTCCTGCATTTACTTATATATATATCGACGCGCTGGCAAAGGCCGGAGTGCGCGCGGGACTTCCGCGCAGCGCTGCATTTGCGGCGGCGGCAGGCTCGGTTTTAGGCAGCGCGAAGATGGCTATGGGAAGCGAACTGCATCCCTGCGCCCTTGCAGATCAGGTCTGCTCGCCCGGGGGAACGACCATAGAGGGTGTGTTCACATTGCAGAACCGCGCCTTTGAAGGAATAGTGGAGGATGCTGTGGCGGCGGTCATCGCCAAGGAGAAAACGCTTTGAAGCTGGCGTTGATACAAATGCTGATAAAGCAGGATAAAGAGGCAAATCTTCTAAGCGCAAGCGAGAAGATCCATGAGGCTGCGCAAAACGGAGCCGGAATTGTGATGCTGCCCGAAATGTTCTGCTGTCCTTATAGCAACCGGTATTTCAGTGAATACTCTGAAAAAGTCGGGGAAAATATTTACTCGGCAATGCAGCGCTCCGCGGCTGAAAATAAAGTGACGCTGATCGCAGGCTCTTTTCCCGAGAGAGAGGGAACAAACATATATAATAGTTCGTTTGTTTTTGATAAAAGCGGAAAGCAGCTTGCCCGTCACAGAAAAATGCATCTTTTCGACATAGATGTTGAAGGCGGACAGTCCTTTAATGAATCAAAAACATTTTCCGCAGGCAACGAGGTGACGGTTTTTGATTGCGATGAGGGCAGGTTTGGACTTTGCATCTGCTTTGATGTTCGTTTTCCTGAGTTATCGCGGTGTATGATGCTAAAGGGAGCTCAGGCTGTTTTTGTACCCGCGGCCTTTAATATTACTACCGGACCCGCTCACTGGGAGCTTGTTTTCAGACAGCGCGCGGTAGATAATCAGCTTTTTACGGCGGCCTGCTCGCCGGCACGGGATGAAAAAGGCGCGTATGTAGCATACGGAAATTCAATGATATGCTCCCCTTGGGGAGATGTGCTCGCAAGAGCGGACGAAAAAGAAACGATATTATATGGCGATATTGATCTTGGTCTAAATGCGTCTATACGCCGTCAACTGCCGCTGATCTCAGCGCGCAGGACGGATATATATGTGGTAGAAGAAAAATAAAAAGGAGTTTTTATTATCGATGAAAAAAAAGACCATTGCTGCCGTACTGGTTATTCTGATCGTATTGTTGATCGCGGCGTTGATGCTTTTCAGAAACAAGGCTAAGCGCGATGAAGAGCTGCAGCAACATGCAGCCGCGCAGAATCCTGCGTCGGCCGCGGCAGAAGCGGCGCCCACCGCGGAGCCTGTCGTGCTTGAAGAGGATCAGTTAACGACCAATGTATCGGCGGAGGAAGCGGCAAAGCAGATGCTGCCGGTCATAGATTCGGCTGTGCGCGTGATGTATGAAAAAGGCGCCGGTTTTTATGATATGGAAAGCGACAGCTTTGTGTGGGATGTTTTGGCCATGCTCTGCGCAAGCAATGACATTTCAGCCCAAGGCATAGAAACAAAGGACGGAAGCGTTTATGTTCCCGCTGATATAATGAAAAAGATAGCCGCGGCCTGCTTTGCTTCCAGAAGCGAATTGCCGGAGCTGCCAAAGGAAATATCCAATGTAAAATACGATAGTGAAACAAAGGTCTACGCAATAGAACAATCCGACGCGGGAGATATGAGCAGCGAAGTGATGGAGACCATTCCTCTTGGCGACGGGGGATATTCCGTAAAGGTAGCGCTTGTGAACAAATCCGATGCGAAGATGCCTCTGCTTTCCACCTATCAGTTTGATATTCTCTCTTATCCCGAAGGAACAAAGCCTGAGGCTCCGATATTCCCGATGAGCATATTCAACGGATATGACACCTGCAACGTGCTTGCGCAGATACAAGCTATTGAGGAAAAGGACGGAGAAATAATGCTCGCGCTGCACCATGTTCAGCTTCACTGGGAAGCGGACGAGGAGGATTCTGAGGTATATGTTCCTTTGATCGTGGCGGACACTAAATCTGATGAGACGCTAAAGCTTTTCACCAAAGACGCTGTTGACTGGAACACTATAGGCGTAGTAATCACAGGAGAGGATCAAGGCTTTAAAAGCTCAGATGAAGCTTTTGAATGGTTCAAAGAGCACTATACCGAAAAGGTGATGGAGGAGAACATGGTGTATCAAATGCGCGTTTACGATGGCGTGATATACAGCGTAGCTCCGCTTTACGCATTCTATTTTCAGGGATAAGCAGCCCGCGAATAAACAAAATTGAAAGTATCCGCCGTAAACGCGGGTACTTTCTTAAAAGACAAACATTCTTGTCGCATTTTTTACAGGAAAAGCCGTTGCGGAGCCTATGGCAAATCTTGTATGATATAAACGACGGAAGTTATTTTATTGATGGAAAGGAAAAGTAATGAAACACTACTTAGAGACGATGGAGACTGTTCTAAAGGAATTGAACACATCCACAGAAGGACTTTCCTCAGACGCGGCGGCGGAACGCACTGCGAAATACGGTCCGAACAAGCTGCGCGAAGCAAAAAAAGTGCCGTTGATCGCAAAATTCTTTGAACAAATGAAGGATCCTATGATCCTTATCCTTATTGGCGCGGCACTCATAAGCGGAGTAACTTCGATATACGCGGGCGAAAGCTTTGCCGATGTGATAATCATAATGGCAGTGGTAATTATCAATGCCGTTCTTGGCGTATATCAGGAAAATAAAGCTGAAAAGGCGATAGAAGCTTTACAGCAAATGTCCGCCGCTACATGTCATGTATTGCGCGACGGACACACAAAACGCATAAAGAGCGAAGAGCTTGTACCCGGAGATATCATTTTGCTTGAAGCGGGCGACGCGGTGCCGGCAGACGCAAGAATGTTGGAATGCCATAGTATGCAGGCCGAAGAAGCGGCGTTGACAGGCGAAAGCGTTCCTGTTACAAAGCAGACGGAAGCTCTTGAGGGCGAAAACGTGTCGCTTGGGGACAGGCGCAACATGGTCTATATGGGAAGCGTTATCACATACGGGCGCGGCAAGGCTGTGGTAACGGCGACCGGAGCCGAGACGGAAATGGGCAAGATAGCAGACGCGCTTTCATTGGCGGAGGACGGGCAAACGCCATTGCAGATAAAGCTGAGCCAGCTTAGCAAGATACTTACTAAACTGGTGCTTGGGATATGCGTGTTTATTTTCGCCTTGAATCTGCTG
This sequence comes from uncultured Oscillospiraceae bacterium, assembly GCA_964408655.1. GTDB lineage: Bacteria > Bacillota > Clostridia > Christensenellales > CAG-138 > JAQVRG01. Next base: position 11,268 of record CAYPAH010000062.1, read on the forward strand.
CGCGCCGGAAGCTTTAACGGCAAGATAATCCTCGACACCTTTATGGTAGCGGTGAGCCTTGCGGTGGCCGCTATTCCGGAGGGCCTGGCGGCGGTGGTCACGATAGTTCTTTCTATTGGAGTAACAAATATGTCAAAGCGCAACGCCATCATCAGGCGCTTGACTGCCGTTGAAACGCTTGGCTGCGCGCA
>CAYPAH010000063.1:0-11235 GCA_964408655.1 uncultured Oscillospiraceae bacterium
CCTCGAAAGCCCGGCTGAATTTCCTGTCGATGATCTCCCTTTTTCGCATGTTCTCCTCCTGTGGCTGCGCCGGCAGGAAACCTGCCGGCGCCGTCCTTCCCTTACATGTACTCCGCGTCGCGATAATCGTCGTCGCTGCCGATAACGTCGTAATTGTTGGGGGCAACTACGAAGATACCGCGGGCGATCTTGGTGATCGTGCCGTTAAGCGCATAGATCGCACCCGCCATAAAGTCAAGGATGCGCTGCGCACAGTCGATCTCCAGTTCTTCCATATTCACGATTACAGGCTTGCGGCTTTTCAGATTGTCGATAATGTTCTGTGTATCCTCATAGCTTACGGGGTGATACACGATCATTTTCATCTGCGCAGATGAGGGAAGATTCACCACGTTGCTGTTGGCCGCGCGTTTTTTGCTGCGGCTGCTCAGAGGAAGCACGTTGTCGGTATCGCGCGTTTCCTCTTCCTCATAAAGGTTGGATTCGTATTCCTCTTCTTCGAGTCCGGTGTCCTCGATGCCGATGAAATCCATGAATTTGTTTAAAATACTTGCCATTTGGTTATATTCCTCCATTCAACTATTTGTTGGTGCTTGGAAGAATATAGGTATCCTTTGCGGCCGGCTATCTTTCTCTACGCTTCGCCGCGCGATCGCTTTCTCAGATTCTGGAGCCGAACATGGCCGTACCGACACGAACCATAGTGGCGCCCTCTTCGATCGCGACCGTATAATCACCGCTCATCCCCATTGACAGAACGCGCATTTCGACATTAGGCGCCTTATAGGCAGCCAGATCATCGAAAACGCCGCGCATCTGCGCAAAGTAGCGCCGCGCATCCTCTGCCCCCACTGCAGGAGGAATGCACATAAGCCCTTTGACATTGATATGAGGGAGCGCGGAGATCTCATCAAGAAGTCCGGGCAGAGCCTTGATCTCTATTCCGCCCTTTTGCTCTTCGCCGCCGATGTTCACTTCAAGCAGAACATCCTGCCTGCAATCATGCAGCGAGCATTGCTTTTCTATCTCCTGTGCAAGCGAAAGCCTGTCCACGGACTGAACAAGGCTAAGCCCCTTGTTGATTATATATTTTACCTTATTAGTCTGTAATTGTCCAATCAAATGCATTTTTACGCCGCGTTCGGTGAAAAAATCATATTTCCTTTCCCACTCCTGCACGCGATTTTCTCCAACCTCGCTTACGCCGCAGTCTATCGCCTGCGCTATTCGCTCTTCATCAACGAATTTAGTTACGGCTATCAAGGTGATATCCTCAACATTTCTGCGGGCTTTCGCGCAGGCCTTTTCAATGTTGCCGCGGATCTCAAAACAGTTATCCCTTACAGACATCTTTTTTCACCCCGTTACATTTTATATTTCATTCCCGCATAAAGCGTTGTTCCGTCATGCGAGCGGACTATCGCCGTCTTACCGTCGCTTGCCAAAACGTCTATTTCAACGCGGTGGCTCTCGCCGTTTTCCTGTATCTCTATCCCGGCCACCCCGTCCTTGAGGCTTATGGCCTTGGTGGAAACTTCAAAACCCTCGGTGTCCTTCGTCAGCGTCGCTTTGGCGGCGCGCACGCTTATAAGCGCGTCAATAGATATGTTGAACTGAATAATATTCAGAACTCCCGCATCGGAATACACGGGCGTAAGCGCCGTGCCGACATACAGATTATCCTCATAGCCGTCGAAAACAAGAGTGTATTGCTCGCCCTGCACAACATGCAGCATATCGGCAGCGGGAGTAGTGAAGGCAATATACCACTGGGTGTCGTTAATAAGGCGGTACAGTCTCGTTTCACTCAAGGCTTCGGTGTTTCCGCTCGCGCCCTTTGCGGCCGCATTGATAAGCTCAACATTCACGGTGTCCAGCTTGTCCGCGTTCAGCACATCCTCATAGCCGTCGAAATAAAAGCTTACAACGCCTTCCTCTGTAGCCGTAACGTCAGTTGCATAGCTCATTATCTGAGAAAGCTTTGTCTCCTCCTGCGCATAAAGCGCGGTGAGCTCTTCGGTTGGCTGCACGGCGGCGCGCAGATATGTTGATCTTTCATCAAGCAGGGCGCTCAACTGGTTTTCCAGATCCAGCATAGATCCTTCTGCGCCCATTGCGCATTCCCTTATCGCATTTTCCGCCTGCACTATCGAAAGTTCCATAACAGTAAGCTCGGGATACTCAACGCCGTCAAGTATTTCCATCTGCTTGCTGTAAACATCCGCTCTTGTTGAGGCCAAGGTTTGCGCCATCTCGTCGTTATAGCCCCATTTATATACCGTAGCGACCTTCGTATCCGGAAAGACCCGCTCGCCCTCTTTCACAGCATATGATACTCTTTGATATTTTTCCGTTGATATGCTGCGCTCGTCTCTTATAACAATGCCGGTGACCTTCTCTTCAAGCTTCATTTCAGCTTCTTTAAGCTCGCCACGCCCGCCGGAAAAGAAAATAACGAACACACCTACAAGCACTGCCAGGATCAGCAGCGCTATGAGGATAAAAAAGCGCGGTTTAAATTGTACTCGCCTGTTCATATGTTTTTATATTGTAACATGATTCCGTCTCAGAATCTATAAAAGCAGGCTATGCGTAAAAAAGAATTAACATTTGGCTTCCTGTATCATTTTTTCTATCTCGCGCTCCTGCTTGGTCATGCGCCCGACAAACGCACCGCGTAAATTATCCGGATCGCATATTACGGGAAGTATCGCCTCGATGCTTTCCATTTTTACGGACTCTATCCTTGCTAGTATCTCCTCTTCGCTGCGAAGGGTATTCCGGCGTATTTCAGCCTTGCCTATGGCGTTGGCTCTTGACGCTGTGCTCTCCTGACCCATTATATAGCTGGCTTTAAGCTGCTCCTTGGCTCTTTCAAGCTCGTCTTTGCTTATGCCCTCTTTTTTAAGCTTGCCAAGCTCCTCAAGCATAAGCTTAACGACCTGTGAAGCCTGCTTTTCGCCCGTGCCCGCATAAAGCGTATAATAGCCGTTATTTTTATATGAGCTCGGGTATGCATATACGGAATAAGCAAGACCCCGCTCTTCCCTTATGCTTTGGAAGAGCCTTGATGACATGCTTCCGCCCAGAACATTGTTTAAGACCAGAAGCGCATACTGCTCAAAGGTATCGGTAGCAAAGCCCGGCACGCTGAGACAGATATGCACCTGCTCTATGTCTTTTTCCACAGCTCTTAAGCCGCGCCCGCCTCTAAGCTCGCTTTTTGCGCCTTCGCTTCCATTTTTGTTTTCGCCTTCGCCAAAGAGCGGCGTGAGTATATCGATCAGTTTATCCTCTGAAAAACGCCCCGCCGCCGCGATAACCATATTATCGCTGACATAGCAGCGGCTCATATAATCCCTAAGCATGTCCGCATCAAGAGCTCTTACGCTTTTCTCCGTGCCGAGAATAGGCTTGCCAAGCGGAGCTTCTCCATACATTTCCGTCGCCATCAGGTCATGCACGAGATCCTCGGGCGTGTCCTCAGTCATAAGTATCTCTTCGCAGACCACGCCTTTTTCTTTTTCTATATCCTCGGGGGCAAGTCTGGCGTTTCGCACTATGTCTGTTAGCATGTCGGCGCTTTTAGCCATATGCTCGTCCAATACCTTTGCATAAAAGCATGTGCATTCTTTGGCCGTGAAGGCGTTGAGATTTCCGCCTAAAGCGTCCATTTCGGCAGCGATCTGCTTCGCGCTTCGGCTTTTTGTTCCCTTAAAGAGCATATGCTCTATAAAATGCGAGATCCCCGCCTCGCCCGTGTTTTCATACACTACCCCGGCGGACACCCAAACGCCCATCGACACTGAGTGAAAGTCCGGCATCGGCTGCATTACTACGCGAGTACCATTGGGAAGGATATGTTTTGTTATCATTGTTTTCAGAGAATGCCGCTTACGGTTGCGACATTCAATCCTTTCGTCTTAAATAAGCTTATCAGTCCATCCAGAGCGCCAAAGAAAGCCTCTGTTGGCTGTACCAGTATTATACTGCCTTTTGTCGCCGCCTCTGATGCACGCCGCAGAATATCTTCTGATTCGCCCTTCGCACAAAGCAGATCGGCAGTGCAGAGAAGATGCTTCATCCCCGCCTTTTGCGCCGCTCTCGATGAAACGCCGATCTTTCGCGTTCCCGAATAATATAGAATCGGTCTTTTGCCCGTCAGTTCTTCTATTGCATTTGAGGCGCTTTCAATATCCAGCGAGATCTCGGAAAGGGTTCCGTCAAAGGCGGGATCATCCCCCATCGATACGATCTCATGCCCATCCTGAGAAATGCGCAAAAGCAACTCGGGATTTTCCCTTGCCCAGTTCCCGCTGACCGCAAAGCTTATCTTTATTCCCTCATCGCTAAGCTTATCGAGTATTTTCGGAAGCGCCGCGGCGTTCCAACTGACAACGCAAAGCGGCGCGGCCGCCTCTCCTTTGCCATGATATATAGGGGAAAGCGCGGTAACGGCGGCTATACGTCCGGGCATATTGCCGTCCGTTACAAAAAAAAGGAAACACACCAGTAAAAGAAGAAGCAGATTTATCAACAGGGCATTCTTTTGTTTATTCATGGCCGCACACCTCCGCACAATAGAGTATATGCAAGGATATGCGGCCATAGAAACGGCATATTACAAGGGCGGGGCGGCCAAGCCGCCCCGCTTATTTGTTTTGTTATTTTTCTTCGGGAATCAGTCCCTTGCGGGTAAGGTCTATCTTGCCGTCCGGCTTAATGTCGATAACGCGAACAAGTATCTCGTCGCCCACGCTGACCTCATCCTCAACGCGCTCAACGCGGTGATTAGCCAGCTTGCTGATATGCACAAGACCCTTTTTGCCCGGCTTTACTTCGACCTGCGCGCCGATGGGCAGAATGTTGACCACCTTGCCGAGTATCACGTCGCCCACTTCAAGATCGCGGGCAATGGATTCGATGATCTTGCGCGCCTTATCGGCGGCTTCAGAATCGGGCGAGGCAATAAACACGCGGCCGTCATCCTCAAGATCGATCTTCACGCCGGTATCCGCGATGATCTTGTTGATCGTCTTTCCGCCGGAACCGATGACCTCACGGATCTTATCGGGATTGATGGAGAACTGCATGATGCGCGGCGCATAGGGCGACATTTCTTCGCGAGGCTCGGCAATAGTCTCGATCATCTTATCGAGAATGAACATGCGGCCTTTGCGAGCCTGCTCGAGAGCGCGTGTAAGTATTTCTTTATCGATGCCCTTGATCTTTATATCCATTTGTATGGCGGTTATGCCCTCGCGGGTACCGGCCACCTTAAAGTCCATATCGCCAAGGAAATCTTCAAGACCCTGTATATCGGTCATTATAGCGATGTTGCCGTTGTTCTCATCCTTGATAAGACCCATTGCAACGCCGGCGACCGGCTTTTTGAGGGGAACACCCGCATCCATGAGCGCCAGAGTGCTCGCGCAGATAGAAGCCTGCGAGGTGGAGCCGTTAGAGCTTATTACCTCGGAAACCAGACGCATTGCATACGGAAACTCTTCTTCGCTGGGAAGCATGGGCAGCAAAGCCCGCTCCGCAAGCGCGCCGTGGCCGACCTCCCGGCGTCCGGGGCTGCCAACGCGGCGAACCTCGCCAACGCTGTAGGGAGCCATGTTATATTGATGCATATAGCGCTTGAAGGTATCGTCGCTTATGCCGTCAAGGGTTTGTCCATCGCCAAGAGAGCCGAGCGTGCAGATAGTCATTACCTGCGTCTGTCCTCTTGTAAATACTCCGGAACCATGTGTGCGCGGAAGGATGCCGACCTCGCACCAAATGGGACGTATCTGCTCATAGCTGCGCCCGTCGGGACGAATGCCCTGATTGATTATCTTGTCGCGAACGATCTCTTTGGTAATGCTGTATAGAATAGCGTCGATGTCCTTTTTGCTTTCGGGATATTCTTCCGCAAAATGCTCGATAGTCTCCGCCTTCACCTGCTCGCTGCGGTTTTCGCGCTCTTTGCGGTCAAAGGTGTCCAAAGACCATTTTACTTTATCAAAGGCATACTCGCGCACCTTGGCGGTCATCTCTTCATCGGGCTTATATATGTTGACCTCAAGCTTGGGCTTTCCACACTCGGCCTGTATCTTTTCGATGAAAGCGACTATCTCTTTTATATCCTCATGCGCAAGCAGTATGGCGTCGAGCATTTCCTTTTCACTAAGCTCGTTCGCGCCGGCCTCGACCATCATAACGGCGTCCTTGGTGCCCGCTACCGTAAGGTTAAGGCGGCTGTTTTCGCGCTGCGCGGCGTCGGGATTGATAACGTAATCGCCATCCACAAAGCCAACGCTGACCGCGCCGGTGGGTCCCGCAAATGGCGCGTTGCTGATGGAAAGCGCCGCGGAAGAGCCTATCATAGCCAGTATGTCGGGCTGCACGTCGGGATCGACGGAGAGAACCGTGGCTATTACCTGAATGTCGTTATAAAATCCCTTGGGGAAGAGAGGACGAAGGGGTCTGTCGATAAGCCGACATGCCAGAATCGCCTTTTCCGAGGGACGTCCCTCGCGCTTTATAAAGCCGCCGGGAATCTTTCCGACAGCATACATTTTTTCTTCAAATTCAATAGACAGGGGCAGAAAATCAACGCCTTCGCGCGCTTCCTTTGCCACTGTCGCATTCACCATAACGACCGTATCGCCGGAACGGACGATCACGCTGCCGCCGGCCTGCTCGGCGTATTTTCCTGTTTCGATGGTCAGCGTACGCCCCGCCAGTTCCATGCTATAAACTTTTGCTTCCTGCATCTTCATGCTCCTTCACTTCATTTTCATCTTATTCCAATATACAGTATAGCCAATCAGCCCCGTTTTGTAAAGACGAATAAAGAAAAATACGGCCGCAGTAAAGCGACCGTATTCCATATCCGGTTGTTATAAAGCCACGCTTATTTGCGCAGTCCGAGACGAGCAAGCAGAGTACGATAACGCTCGATATCGGTGTCCTTAAGATAGTTCAAAAGTCCACGGCGCTGGCCGACCATTTTCAAAAGGCCGCGGCGGGAATGATGATCCTTCTTGTTGATCTTGAGATGCTCGTTGAGGTGGTTGATACGCTCGGTAAGAAGCGCGACCTGAACTTCGGGGGAACCGGTGTCGCCCTCGTGAAGCGCGTATTCGGCGATGATTTCCTGCTTGGTTTTCATTTGATGAAACCCTCCTAAAAAATTTGTTTATTTCACCGTAAACCGAGCAGAGCGTCGGAGTCGTCGCCAAACACAGCATACGGATAGAACCTAATTAGTGTAACACAGGGCAAAAGCTTTGTAAATAGGGCATTTTCTCAATTTTCAATGTATTTCTTCAATATTTTCACAGCCTTCGCCTTATCTTCGGCTATCTGCTCTTTAAGTCCTTCCAGATCGCTAAAGCATATTTCGCCCCGCATATATTCCATAAAGCGAACGATCATTTTTTTGCCGTAGAGGTCTCCGTTTTCGCCTATGATATGCGTTTCTATGGTGAGCGCCTTGCCTTTCACCGTAGGGTTATCGCCAAGGTTCGTGACGGCCATATAGCTCATCCCGTCTATCACGGCAAGGCTCGCGTATACTCCCGCGCGGGGCGTCACCATATCGGCGTTTCGGCTCAAATTCGCCGTAGGAAAGCCCAGCTTTTTGCCTATGCCGCGATTAGCTATGATCTCGCCGCTGATAAAAAACGGCCTCGTCAGCATTTTTGCTGCGTCCCGCATCTCTCCGCTTTCAACCGCCTGTCTTATTCTCGTTGAAGATATCGGCTCTCCATTGTAAAGCATTGGCGGAACCTCGATAGTCTCAAAGCCGTATTCCCTGCCAAGAAGCGCAAGCAAAGCAGTGTCTCCCCGTCCCTCGGCGCCAAAGCTGTAGTTGAAGCCGGTGACGGCCACGCGCATATCAAGGCGTCTTTTAAGAAGCCGTACAAACTCTTCGGGAGCAAGCGAAGCATATTCTTTTGTAAAATCGTCGGCAACTATGCGGCAGCCGCTGCCCGCAAGCATTTTCAAACGCATTTCATCACTCATCAAAAGAGCGGGCGCTTTTGCGAACACCATGCGCGGATGGTTGCGAAAGGTATGTATTACCGGCTCTTCGCCAAGCCGATCAGCAGTTTCTATCAAACGGCGCAGCAGCTCTTTATGGCCGCCGTGCACGCCGTCAAAGGTGCCGAGCGCAACGATAGACACCCTTCTTAGTCCTCCGTCCGTAAAAATGATATCCCGATATGGATATATCCGTTTTGTATTTCGCCAACGCCCACGAACTCACCGTCAATATATACACGAGCCTGTCCGTCGGGGGCTTCGGCCGGTATTTCAGCGCCGTTTAAAAGCAGGCGCTTTTGCCTTTGACTCATATTCTCCGGCGAAAAAGCCGGCAAAAATGCCAAGCTCTCATCCGGCGCGATAACGGCCTGCTCAAGCGTTCCAGCCTCACGCATTTCAGAAAGCTCCTGAATGGTATAAGCGTTTTCAACGCGCAGCTCGCCCGAGCGCGTTCTAAGTAAAAATGACATATGCGCGGGAACGCCGAGCGCTCTGCCTATGTCGTAACATATCGTGCGCACATAAGTCCCCTTGCCGCAGAGTATTTTTAACAAGTAGCGGTTATCTCCGCTTTTTTCAAGCAGCTCAAGCTCATATATGCTTGCCTGCCGGTATCTGGGCTCAACGCTTTGACCCTGCCGCGCGTGTGCATACATCGCTTTTCCGTTGACCTTCAATGCGGAATACATTGGCGCCATTTGGCTGATATCGCCGCGAAACGATGGCAAAACACTCAAAAGCATATCCTCGCTCACGGAAGTTTCGGCTTCTTCTGTTATTTTTCCATAGCTGTCCTGAGTGTCGGTCGATATGCCAAAGCAGATCTCGCATATATATTCTTTTTTCTTATCGACAAGCAAATCGAAAAAGCGCGTCGCCCGTCCCAGACATATGCCAAGGACTCCCGCCGCGCCGGGATCGAGAGTTCCGGTATGCCCCACGCGCTTCATGGCGAATATTTTGCGCACATCCGCCACTACGTCGCTCGAGGTCATTCCTGGAGGTTTTAATATGTTGACTAATCCTTCGTTCACGAATCTGTAACTGGAGCTTCAAGCGCTTCCTGCGCCATGGCCAAAGCCCTTGCGCATACCTCGGCAAAAGCGCCGTGATCGGTATAGCCGGCAGCGCGTTTATGGCCTCCGCCGCCCATGCGTTCCGCCATCACGCTGACGTCAGCCGTGTTCTTGCTGCGCAGGCTCATTTTCACCGTGTCAGGCTCTGAGGATTCTCTGGCGACGATCGCAAGCTCTACCATGTCTATATCCCGAATATGATCGATTATGCCTTCAACATCCTCGCTGGTAGCTCCGGCCTGCTTCATATCCTCGGCGCTTATGCATATCATGCCTATGCGGTCATTCGAATACATTTCCAGCTTTCCAAGCGCGATGCCAAGAAGCTTCGCCTTCCTCAGCGGAATAGTGCGGTAAACGCAGCGGTTGATATAAGCGTTATCCGCGCCGTCCTCCAAAAGCTCCGCCGCCTTATGCAGGGTATCGGGAGTTGTGTTGGCGTAAGCGAAATTTCCCGTGTCGGTCATAATAGCCGTATAAAGACAGCTCGCCGAATCCTCGTCGATCATCTCAAGCATTTCGAGCAGATCGAAAACGATCTCTCCCGTAGCCGCCGTATCGCGTATGCAATTATCGTTTGCATAGCCCACGTTTGTCCGGTGATGATCGATATTTATGGTGTGTTCCGCAGCATCGAAATGCCTTACGGCGATGCCAAGTCTATCCTTGGCCGCACAGTCTATACAAATGACGTTTGGCATTTGTCCGGCACTATCAGCAAGAAGCACCTCGTTCGCATTGGGAAGAAAATTATAGACCGCAGGCACCTGATTCTGACAGATCACCTGCGCGCGCTTCCCCATTTTTTTCAGCGCGCAATAAAGCGCCAGAGCCGAGCCCAGAGTGTCCCCGTCGGGAGACACATGCGACACGATGGTAAAACCGTCGCGCGCCTGCAAAAATGAAGCTATGTAGGAGATATCGTTCATTTTTCCGCGTTATCCTTTTGCGTCTCATCCCGATGAAGGCTATCCAGTATCTTCGAGATATGTACGCTGTATTCAATGGAATTATCCAAAGTAAACTTGAATTTGGGCAGAGCGCGAAGCTCCATGCGCTGTCCCAGTTCGTGAGTGATAAAACCCGCCGCACTGTTCAAAGCGTCTACCGTTTCCGTGCGAACGTCATTGTTCTCATCGTAAACGCTGACCTTGGCCTTCGCCCACTTGAGATCGTTCGTCACCTCTACCGAGGTGATAGTCGCCATATTGGAGATGCGGGGATCTTTCATATCGCGTATGATCTCGCAAAGCACACGCTTGATCTCCTCGCTTATTCTATCATATCTGTTTACTGCCATACTATTATTTCCCTTTATACCTTATTCATTGCAGGGCGCTCAACGCTCTACTTCCTCCATAACGAAGGCTTCTATCACGTCGTTTTCATGCACATCGTTGAATCCATCGATGCCAACGCCGCATTCATATCCCTGAGCGACCTCTTTAGCGTCGTCCTTAAATCTCTTGAGCGAGGATATCTTGCCCTCGTGTATAACAACGCCGTCGCGAACCACGCGAACCTGCGCGTTTCGGGCAATTTTGCCCTCCTGCACATAGCAGCCCGCTATCGTTCCCACTCCGCTGACCTTGAAGGTGTTTCTCACCTGCACATGCCCCAGCAGATTTTCCTTGAACACAGGCGCGAACATGCCCTTCATAGCCTTGGTGACCTCTTCTATCGCGTCGTAGATCACCCTGTACATGCGCATGTCTACCTTTTCCCGCTGCGCGATCTCGCGCGCCGAAGAATCCGGACGCACATTGAAGCCGATTATTATCGCGTCCGAGGCGGAAGCAAACATAACATCCGTTCCGGTAATGGCGCCTACGCCGCCATGAATGCATTTAACATGCACTTCTTCGTTCGAAAGCTTTTCAAGAGCCTGCTTTACAGCCTCTACCGAGCCCTGCACGTCCGCTTTAACGATCAGGTTCAGCGTCTTTATCTCGCCCTCTGCGATCTGGTTGAACAGATCATCCAGCGATACCTTGGACATGGTCTTGAGCTGCTCCGCCTTCTGTTTGTCGCGGCGCTCCTCGGCCACCTGCCTCGAGAGCTTGTCGATCTCGGCCACGTTCATTACGTCGCCCGCCGACGGCACCTCGGAAAAGCCCAGTAC
>CAYPAH010000064.1:0-4326 GCA_964408655.1 uncultured Oscillospiraceae bacterium
GAGCCCATTTCGCGCTTGATGCTGCTCACGGTCTTATCGGGATTCGTGATAGCCTGACGCTTTGCCACCTGACCCACCATACGCTCGCCGTCCTTGAAAGCAACGACGGAGGGAGTAGTACGCGCGCCTTCGGCGTTGGGGATGACGACCGGTTCGCCGCCTTCGAGCACTGCTACGCAAGAGTTAGTTGTACCAAGATCGATACCAATAATTTTAGACATAATCCTTATCCTCCGATTTTCAATAAATTCTTTTTTAGTTTTTTATTTTGCCACGCCAACCATACTGTGGCGAATGATTCTGTCTTTGACCTTGTAGCCTTTTTGCATCACCATGATGACGTCTCCGCTTTCGGCTTCGTCGCTTTCCTGCTGCATGACCGCCTCGTGAAGCTCAGGATCGAACTTTCCGTCCGTTTCTATCTCGCTAAGGCCGAATCTGCCGAGAGTGTCGAGAAACTGCCGCTGCACGAGCCTGATGCCCTCCAGCCACGCCTGATCGATGCTCTCGCAGTTATCCATAGCCCGCTCAAAATTATCTATCACGGGGAGCAAGGCTTTTATCACATTCCGCTCGCCCTCGTTTATGCTGTCCAAATGCAGCGTCGCGTTGCGTTTGCGGTAATTGTCGAAATCAGCCTGCAATCTTTGGCATAGCGCCACCGTTTCGTCCTTTTCCTTTTGCAGCGTTTCGATGTGCTTATGAACCTCTGCAAATTCCTCCGCGCTCAAGGTGACGGGCTCACCGGTCTTTGAAGGCGCGGCGTTTTCCGCCCTGCCCTCATCGTTCTCTGCCGCTGCCTGCCGCTCTGTTTCAAGCTCGCAATTTTCATTTTCCGCAGGCTTTACGGGCTCCTTCTTGTCTTTCAACGTTCGTGTTCCTCCTCAAACATATTTGTGAACATCTCGCTAAGGCTTCTGCCCATATATCCGAGAATCGCCAGCACTCTTGAGTAATTCATTCTTGTCGGCCCTATTATGCCAAGAGAACCTATCGGGTCGTCCCCTACGCGGTATGTCGCCGTAACTACGCTGCATTCCTTCATATCATCATCGCCGTTTTCCTTGCCTATCGTCACGGTGAATTCAAGATCCGAGGCTCGCGTGAGTATATCGTGTATCTTATCCTTTGTTTCTATAGCCGACAGAAAGCCTTTTGCCTTATCCATGTCGCTGTATTCGGGATAATTAAGCATGTTTGTGGCTCCGGCCAGCGTTATATTGCCCGCGTCCACCTGCATTCCCTTTTTCATGCTCTCCATAGTCGCCTGCAAGAACGCCCTGTGTTCGCCGAATTCCTTGGAAAGCTCAGGCAGTCTTGATTTTACCGCGACGTCCATGCGCATGTTTCTAAGACGCTCAGTGAGTATTTTGGATATCCTCGCCATCTCTTCGGCTTCTACTCCGGCAGGCACATGAACTATTGAATCTCGCACTATGCCCGCATCCGTAACTATCACGCAAAGCGCTTTCCCCTCTGAAACGGGAACCAACTGCACATGCTTTATCCTTACCGCGTGAAGCTGCGGCGAGAGCACGGCCGAGGTATATTGCGTCATGTTGGATAATACCCACGCCGTCTGCTTGACGATCTCCTCCACTTCATCTATCCTTCGCGAAAAATGGTCGTTTATATAGCGTATCTCATTTTCGGAGAGCATGGCATGATGCATCAGCGTATCAACATATAATCTATACGCTTTGTCCGAAGGGATGCGTCCCGCGGAGGTGTGCGGCTGTTCAAGATAGCCCATCTCTTCCAAATCGGACATTTCGTTGCGGATAGTCGCGGACGAAAGGTTGATATCCGTATGCTTGGAAATGGTGCGCGATCCAACAGGCATCGCCGTGAGGATATAATCATCCACGATGGCCGCGAGTATGCGCATTTTGCGCATATCCAGTTCCACAGCTAACATCTCCTTTCCGCTCTGTTAGCACTCGCAATGTCTGAGTGCTAATCATCTACATAAAGATAACACCGCCCATACGCAAAGTCAAGCGACGCAGGCGCGCAGATTGTGACAAAGCTGCAACATCAGTTTGAAATCGTAAAATCAGGTCGTTTTTGGCGATATTTTACATCAGATTTCAGTCCATAAACAGCAAAAGCGCCTCGTTTTGCATATCCATTCCCCGCTCGTTCAGGCGAAGGGATCCGGGGGTTTCCTCAAGCCAGTCCAAGCCTTTCAGCCCTTTTATCGCCTCGCTGTATATTTCATAAACGCCGCGGCCAAAGCGCAAATAAAAGGCGTCTTCTCTCAGCCCTTCTATCTTGCGCAGAGCCAGCATAATATACTCGAACATTTCATCCTTCGGCGCTATAACATTCCTGCTTTCTTCCGGCAAAGCATTTCGCTCAAGGTTGCCTATATATTTGCCGATATCGGAGGTGTTGGCAAAGCGCGTCCATTCTTTTTCTATTTTCCACGCGGAATGCGCGTTAAGTCCCAGCCCGAGATATTCGTCGCTGTTCCAATAGTGCAGGTTATGGCGGCAGCTATAGCCCGCTTTTGCATAATTCGATATTTCATAACGCAAATAGCCTTTTGAGCGCAAAAAATCGCGAGTAAGCTTATGCATGGCAAAGCTTTCATCCTCATCAGGCAGCGAAGGCTGCTCGTCAAAAAGCGGAGTTCCTTCTTCAAGAATTAGAGAGTATGCGGAAATATGCTCGGGCGAGAGAGCCGATACGCTTTTGAGCGTTGTCTCATGCTGAAAAAGGCTTTGCCCCGGCAAAGCGTACATAATATCCACATTTATGTTGTCAAAGCCCGCTTTTCTCGCATTTTCGTAGTTGATAAGAAAATCCGAATAATTATGAATGCGGCCAATGCGTGAAAGCAGGCTGTCATCCGCGCTTTGCAGCCCTATAGACAAGCGGTTCACACCCGCGTTCTTATAACATTTAAGCTTTTGCGGCGTAAGCGTGCCGGGATTGGCTTCCATGCTTATCTCCGCATCGAAAGGAAGAACAAAGCTTTTTTGTATAAGTTCCAAGCAGCCTGCTATATCCTCCGCAGGCAGCGCGGATGGCGTGCCGCCGCCAAAGAAGACCGTATCGAAATGCGAAAACGCGGGATCCTGCGCGCGAAGCTTTATTTCAATCTCCAGTGCGCGCATATAATCCCGCGTTTTACTCATATTCGAAAAAGAAACGAAGTCGCAATATTTGCACTTTCGCAGGCAAAACGGAATGTGTATGTATAATCCCGCGCTCATCCGTCTATTCGCAGCACGCTCATAAACGCCTCGCTCGGCAGCTCTACGGAGCCGACCTGTCTCATGCGCTTTTTGCCTTCCTTCTGCTTTTCAAGCAGCTTCTTTTTTCTTGTTATATCGCCGCCGTAGCATTTTGCCAGCACGTCCTTGCGCACGGCTTTCACGGTCTCTCTTGCGATTATCTTGCCGCCTATAGCCGCCTGTATAGGTATCTCGAATTGCTGGCGGGGAATTACCTCCTGAAGCTTTTCGGCAACGGCTCTCCCCTTTGCATACGCTTTATCCTTATGCACTATGGTCGAAAGCGCGTCGCACATATCGCCGTTGAGCAGAAAATCAAGCTTTACAAGTTCTGAACGCTTATATTCCTTTATTTCATAATCGAAGGAGGCGTAGCCTCTGCTTCTTGACTTTAGCTGATCGAAAAAGTCATAGATTATCTCATTCAAGGGCAGCTCGTATTTGATATTGACGCGAGTCTCTTCAATATAGGTCATGTCGACGAAAACGCCGCGTTTTTGCTGGCAAAGCTCCATTATCGTGCCGACATATTCCGACGGCGCCATAATGTGGGCGTCCACCATCGGCTCTTCCATATATTCTATCTCGGCCGCCGAAGGAAGGTTGCTCGGATTATCTATCAGCAGCTCCTCTCCGTTCGTCCTATGCACCTTGTATATAACGCTGGGCGAGGTAGTGACCAGATTAAGGTCGAATTCCCTTTCAAGCCTTTCCTGTATTATCTCCATATGCAAAAGCCCGAGGAAGCCACAGCGGAAACCAAAGCCCAAAGCCATAGAGGTCTCCGGCTCGTATGAAAGCGAAGCGTCGTTAAGCACCAGCTTGTCAAGCGCTTCATGCAGGCTTTCATAATCCGCTCCGTCAGCGGGATATATGCCGCAAAATACCATCGCCTGAGCCTGTTTATAGCCCGGAAGCGGCTTATCCGCCGGACGCCCTGCGTCGGTTATCGTGTCGCCCACCTTGGTGTCGGCAACGCTTTTTATCGAAGCCGAGATATAGCCCACCTCGCCCGCCGTCAGCTCATCACAGGGAGCAAGCGCCGGCGTAAATACGCCGACCTCGGTAACATCGAACTCATGGC
>CAYPAH010000064.1:4336-8055 GCA_964408655.1 uncultured Oscillospiraceae bacterium
GCCATGTATTTTATCCGCATTCCGGGACGCACCGTCCCCTGCTTTATGCGCACATAGCTGAGCGCGCCTTTATAGTTATCATAAATGCTGTCGAATATAAGCGCTTGCAGTGGCGCGTCCGGGTCGCCCTCGGGCGCGGGTATGAGCGCAACTATTTTTTCAAGCACTTCTTCAACATTAAGCCCGTTTTTTGCGGATATGCGCGGCGCATCCTCAGCGGGCAGGCCGATAACATCCTCTATTTCCCTGATCGTTGCGTCTGGCTGCGCGCTCGGCAGATCGATCTTGTTTATTACGGGCAATATTTCCAAATCGTTATCCAGCGCCAGATAAACGTTCGCTAAGGTCTGCGCCTCTATTCCCTGAGTTGAATCGACCACCAGGATCGCTCCCTCGCAGGCAGCAAGACTTCTTGAAACCTCATAGCTGAAATCCACATGCCCCGGAGTATCGATAAGATTAAACATATATATTTTTCCGTCGCTATGGGTGTAAAACATGCGCACTGCGGAAGCCTTGATGGTTATGCCGCGTTCACGCTCGATATCCATGGTATCGAGAAGCTGATTTTCCATATCCCTAGCCGCAACGGTATCCGTAAGCTCCATCATACGATCGGCAAGCGTGGATTTGCCATGATCGATATGCGCAATGATGCAAAAATTCCTGATTAGATCCCGGCTGTAAGCCATATTGTTCCTCCACATTACATAATGAACCTAATATATAATACTCTAACATCTTTCTTTACGCAAGCCCGTCTTGCGTCCCTCGCTTAGCGAAGATATAATATCTATAAGGAAAGTGTTCGGCCTTATACAAACTCTAAGGGAGGTAAAATATGTTCTGTGAAAAATATGATTCCTTTGTGGAAGAGCTCCGCAAGCGCGGCTTTATCCCGCATGAAGCAAAAAACGGGAAAGAAGCCTTGAAGCTCACGCTGGAGCTTATCGATCCCGCTTCCTCGGTGGGCTGCGGCGGCTCAAAAACCGTCGATTCCATCGGTCTGCCCGCCGCTCTTCGTGAGCGCGGCAACGAGGTGTTTTTCCACTGGGATGTTCCTCCCGAAGCGCGAAGCGCCATCTTCCCCAAGGCCGCGGCTGCCGACTGGTATCTTTGCTCGGCGAACGCTATCACCCGCAAGGCAAAGATAATCAACATCGACGGCAACGGCAACCGTGTCAGCGGAACCTTCTTCGGACCCAAAAAGGTGCTGATGATAATTGGAAAAAATAAATTCGCCGAAGATATGGACAGCGCGATGGATCGGGTAAAACGCTTTGCCTGCTCTCAAAACGCGCAGCGTTTCGGCTTTAAGACCCCTTGCGCGGTTGCCGGAAAGTGTACCGATTGCTATTCTCCCCAGCGCATATGCAAGGTGACGACAATAATCGAATGCCTTCCCGGCTTTGTGCAGGAAATGCACCTGATACTCGTTGACGATGAGCTTGGCTATTAAAAATGTACTATGTATATGTGCTTCGTTGCGCAGATTCATCTTTATACACGGGATATACCGATGATCCAGTCAAGCGCGCGAGGGTGCATAACAGCGGCAAGGGAGCAAAATATACCCGGGCGCGCCTTCCCGTCGCGGTAATATACACCGAAAGCTTTGAGACCAAATCCGAAGCGTTAAAACGCGAGCTTGAAATAAAAAAGCTTTCTCACAGCCAGAAAGAAGCGCTGATAAGCGGCGCAAAATAGGTTTTGACACATATAAAAGGCCGTCCGCGTTTTTATCCGCGGACGGTCTTTCTTATTTTTTTCTTATTTTATTCCATTCTCGCTTATCCAGTTTTCCAAAGCAGTCAGGCAAAGGCGGTTGGATTCGTCAAATTCCTCTTGGGATTTTGCGTCCTCCGGAAAAAGATTGTTGAAAAAGTCGAAGGTGACTCCGGTTCCGTCATTAAAATACAGCAATGATGGCGTGCCCATAAATCCGATAGCGGCAACAGCCGAAAGCCACTCTACCTCCGCGCCTTCTTCCTTTCTATCAATAGCCGTAGCGTAGCTCTGCACATTGAAATAATAGCTCGGCGTTTGCAGGTTCTTCTCAACTATCCCCCTTTCCAGATTGGGGGCGAACAAACGGCACTGCGGACAGGTATCGCGCCCAATGTAAAGTATGAATTCCTCTCCGCCGTTGATCTTTTCCACTACCTCTTCATAGCTTATTATCGGCAGGCCATGATCGTCCGGCGCCACAAGCTCATACTCGAAGAACCTGTTGAACGCGCTACCGACGTCGTTTTTTGAATCTCCCGATAAAACGATGGCTCCCTCAGGACGGAAAAGCACCAGTCCAAACAGGTTGCCGCCCAAAATGTCCTTCGCTCCGGAATAGTCCGAAATAGGCATGGTATAATAATCGCAAAGCAAAAGCTCGCTGTATTCTCCGGTTATCAATTCCAGCTTTTCCTGAAGCTCCTGTTCCGTTTCGCTAAGCTTTTTCCCTTGGAAATAAACCACGAACTGCTTGCCCTCGGCTTGGGTGGCCTCCAGTTCGCCAGCGCTTATCGGCCCGCCCACGACCATACCGGAAACGGAAGTTTGCTGCGGCGCAGCGCTTTCCGCAGTTTCCGCCGCCGGGGCTTCTTCAGAAGACGCACACGCGCTTAAAATAAATATCAATATAAAAACCAGAAACATCAGAACTTGCTTCTTTTTCAATTTCAAAATCCTCCCTTGGCTAAAAGATAAAAATCTATTGCATTATATCATGCATCCTCTTTCGCCGCAATCAGGCTCTATATATGTATAATAAACGGTATTTTTCGTAAAATTTGCCGAAAATGACTATTGCGCTTTTTTTTACGGCATAATAAAATAAGTTAGATTCTTATGAAGAAAGGAGAATGTGCGCTATGGACGCCGGGCCATACCCCAGTAGAAAAACAACATAGGCGAGCAGCGCATTGATCCTTTTTATCCGGTTCATACGCTGTCCGCAGAAAGGATAGTGTATGATCGATACCGTTCTGTCACTTCTTGCCGAAAAGAAGTATGCACAGGTCAAACAGGCAGTAAAAGACATGCACGAAGTCGATATCGCGGAGCTCTTCGAGGAAATCGAAGACCGCGAGCTCGCGCTTCGTCTTTTTCGTTTGCTCCCGAAGGAAACGGCGGCCGAAACCTTTTCGTATATGGACGCCGACGTGCAAAAACGCATAATAGAGGCTATTACGGATTCTGAGCTTCGCCACATACTCGAAGAAATGTATCTTGACGACTATGTGGATCTGGTTGAGGAAATGCCGGCCAATGTTGTGCAGCGCGTTATGAAAAACACCAGCCGCGAAAACCGCAGCCTGATAAACCAGTATCTGAAATATCCCGACCACTCCGCCGGAAGTCTGATGACCAACGAGTATGTATACCTAAAGCGTATGCTTACCGCGCGACAGGCTTTCGATGTGATTCGCAACACTGGCGTAGACAAGGAGACCGTCTACACCTGTTATGTCATCGACGCTCAGCGCCATCTTGAAGGAACCGTGACCGTGCTTGAGCTGCTTCTTGCCGATCCTGACACGCTTATCGAATCCCTCATGGAAGAAAGCCCCATACATGTGCACACGCTTGACGATCAGGAAACGGTCGCAAAGCTGTTCTCGCGTTATGATATGCTGGCTATGCCTGTCGTTGATAATGAGCAGAGGCTTGTCGGCATAATCACCATAGACGACGCGGTTGACGTTTTGCAGGAGGAAAACACC
>CAYPAH010000064.1:8065-11209 GCA_964408655.1 uncultured Oscillospiraceae bacterium
GAAAAGATGGCAGGTATGGCGCCGAGTGAGGACAGCTATCTCAAAACCTCCGTTATCACCCTTGCCAAAAACCGCATAGTATGGCTGCTCGTGCTAATGCTTTCCGCCATGGTCACAGGCGCGATGCTAGAGCATTACGAAAGCGCCATCGCGACTATACCGCTGCTCGTTTCGTTCATCCCAATGCTTATGGATACCGGAGGCAACTGTGGAAGTCAGGCTTCGACCATGATTATTCGCGGTATGGCTCTTGATGAAATAGAGCTTCGTGATTTTGCCCGCGTATGGTTCAAGGAGATCCGCGTCGCCCTGCTTTGCAGCCTCGCCCTCTCTGTGGTGAATTTCTTTCGCATTTGGCTGCAATATAACGATCTTGGCGTAGCTACGGTGGTCAGTTTAACGCTGGTAGCAACAATATGCATCGCCAAATCTCTTGGCTGTGTGCTGCCGATGCTGGCAAAAAAGCTCAGACTCGATCCCGCGATCATGGCCTCGCCGATGATAACGACCATAACGGACGCATGTTCTATTCTCGTATTTTTCAGCTTTGCGATACATTTGCTTGGCAGCAGGCTATAAGCTATAAAAACAAAAGGCCAAACGGCCTTTTGTTTTTATAGCTTCCAAAATCCCTGCCTGCCAAACAGATCCACAGCCTGCAAAACAGGCTTGGCGCTTTTCGCCATGCAAAGCGGCGAGTCCGCGTTAGGCGAAAGCTCGTATATCCAGGGCGTAAAGTAAGAGTTTTCTACGCTTCCAAGCGCCATATATCCTAGCGCCGTATTCTCCGGCGGCTTAACATAAACACAGCCGTCCCTTTCACCTATCGTTATATCCAAACTTTTCAGATCGTTAAGCTCGTATGAAAGCGTCATACCCTTGACTTCGCCAAGCAGCGAACAATTTCTGTTATCCGTAAGCAAACGCCTGCGCAGCGTAGAAAGCGCGAGCGCTGAAGCATCCGCCGCTATCCACTCTCTCTCCGTTTTCGCGGCTGCCGCGGCGGTCGTGGCGCTTCCCGAAAAAAGATCCACAACAAGATCGCCCTTTTCTGACGAAACTTCGATTATGCGTTTTAAAAGGGCTTCGGGCTTTTGCGTGCTATATCCCGTGCGCTCCGGGTCGCGCTGATGAAGATGCTCTATATCGTCCCATACGTCTGAGGGATAAACATGTCCGTCCTCATAATATGTATAGGTTTTTCCTGCAGAACGGATAGAATAGCATATGCGCCCGTTTTCATCAATGCTTCTTTTCATATGGTTGCGGCGCTCCGGCCCCCGAGGAACTCCGGCCGCCTTTATATTGAAATAATGCTTCGCGCTTTTTTTGTACAGAAGGATATTATCGTGTTTATATGAGAAATGCTTTGTTGAGCGTCCTCCCGATTTATAAGCCCAGATGATCTCGTTTACGAAGTTTTCTGCGCCGAATATTTCATCAAGCAATATGCGCATTTGCGCGCTTTTACGGTAATCCACATGCAGGTATAAGCTCCCGTCCGCGCTAAGCAGGCGTTTGCACTCGCCAAGCACCGCGCGCATCATCGCAAGATAGGCTTCTTCATCCAGCTTATCCTCGTATACAGGAACGCTGATGTTTTTTCCTGCACCCACACGCATTGAAAAAGTATCGCCGGTGCCAAAGGGAGGATCAAGATATATAAGGCGCGCCGTCCCCGCATACTTCTCCGCAAGCTCCGCGCCAAGCTCCTCCGCCCTTCCGAGAAAAAACCGTCCCGGTCCGCCGCAGCTTTGTTTTTCACCGATAACGCGGATTGGCTCCATAGCGCCTCCTATTTTTTTACGTTCATTATATGAGATTCCATCAATTTCTTTGCCCGCACGGGATCATGCGCTTCTATCGCCTTGAATATCGCCTTATGCTCTTCGGTAGACTTATGCGATCTTTCCGGCACGGAAAGCGAAAAGCGGCGCACGCGCTGCGTGTTCTGATGCAGCGAAGTAAGAATATGCTTGAGCATTCGGCTGTTGCTTGCCGAAAAAATAGTGTCGTGAAATTGCGAATCCAAACGCGCAAGATTCGTGGCGTCGTTTCGCTCGGTATACATATCCATAAGCGCAAGAGTCTCCGTGAGCTTGTTCATCTGCTCGTCGTTCACGCGCTCCGCCGCCCAATAGGCGGCCTGTCCCTCGAGCAAATGCCGGATAGTGAAAATATCGTTGATGTCCTGCTCGGATATCCCCTGCACAGTCACACCCTTATTGGGGATGGCAACGACCAGATCTTCAAGCTCAAGCTGCTTGAGCGCTTCGCGTATAGGCGTGCGGCTGACGCCCAGCTCGTCCGCAAGCTTTGTTTCAACTAAAAAAGCGCCTGTTTCATAACGGCCCTCAAGAATATCATTTCTAAGTTGTTTATAAACCTGCGCAGTCAAAGACTGTTTATCGCCAGCATCCAGTTTCATGTTTTTAGTCCAACTCCAGTTTTTAAAGTTTGTTTATTATATTCTATGCTTTAAACAAAAAAAACGCAAGAAAAACATGTATACATCAATGCAAAATCTTCAGAACGCACATAATAGAAAGCATGAATCATAAAAAAGATCAATTTATTCGCCGTTTTTCTCGAAAAAATGTGCGGCGCCTATATAAGCTTTGCCTGCTGTCGCTGTTGTCCTCAGCTTTTCTTTGCGCCTGCTCAAATGACTACGGTTCATATAATGAAGCTTTAAACAGCGGCGCGTTGTTGCCGGACGGCACGGTAATAGACGGCTTGGAGCTTGGCTCGCTGAGCCTTTCCGAAGCCCGCGCGCAGCTCGAAGCCCGTCAGGAAGAGCTCGAAGATAAGACCGAATATCAGATAAGCTCAGGCGAAGAGCGATTATACATTCGCGCCTCGCATCTGCCGATAGAGTGGAACACCGAGCAAGTGCTTTTAAGCGCGGCCAATCAGCCCTGGTGGAGCTTGGAGCGGGAATTCAGCACATCTATGCAGCTTGGCCCCGAAGCCTGCCGCGCCGCACTATCGAGCCTTACCGCCCCCCTTGAAAAGCCGGCGCAGAATGCCGCACATTCATATAAAAACGGCAGCTTCAGCTATAATGAAGAAGCCGACGGCGCCAGGGTAAACGTAGCTCATCTCGCAGAAAACATATCGTCGCTCGTCCTTGGGCAAAACCAT
>CAYPAH010000065.1:0-1460 GCA_964408655.1 uncultured Oscillospiraceae bacterium
GCCGTCACGATAGGCGCTCTGTGGGAAATATATGAGTTCAGCTTTGACGCGCTGCTCGGCATGAACATGCAAAAGTTCCGTCTGGAGGACGGCACGATACTTGCCGGACGCGCTGCGCTCTCGGACACGATGGAGGATATAATAACCGACGTTGTCGGCGCTTTCATAATCAGCTTCATCGGGCTTTTTGCAAGGCTGAGGGATGAAAAGAAAGAAAAACTGAAGAAAAACAGATGAACGCGCAGGCATTCATGCATTCATAGTGCGCATACTATCACTATCAACAAGCCACCGCAAACAAAGGAAGGAGAAAAAACATGTCCGTCACAAGCATAACAAGCAGCAATTATCAAGCAGAGGTAGTCGAATGCGATAAACCCGTCCTTTTGGACTTCTGGGCTCCCTGGTGCGGCCCCTGCCGCATGATATCCCCGATCGTGGATGAGATCGCAGAGGAAAGAAGCGACATAAAGGTAGGCAAGGTAAACGTGGATGAAGAGCAGGAGCTGGCCGTAAAATTCGGAGTAATGAGCATTCCCTGCCTCGTCACCCTAAAGGGCGGCGAAGTTCTGAACCGCCGCGTTGGCGCTCAGCCCAAAGCGAGCATTCTCGCGATGATAGACGAATAAGCGGCAAAACACAAAACAGAGCGGATCCCACTCCGCTCTGTTTTTTTATTCTATGATCTATGATCGCTTAAAAGCCGAAGCTGTCCGCGTTGGCGGCATTCGCCACCGTCCACGCCTGCCCTTCAAGTATATTAGCGCTTCCCTCGCGCAGGCATATATCGTTATATCCCGCAACGGCCAGATCGCAGTGATCCTGTATGGCTTCACCGTCAAGCAGCTTTATTGCCAATGAGCACATGGCTTTTCCGATGAGCGCCGGATCCCATGTCATTATAGATCCCGCCGCTCCGCTTTCAAGAACAGCCTTGTTATCAGCCGGCTTTCCAATGCCCGAAACGAATACCCTGCCCGTGAGGCCAAGCTCGTCTATCGCCCGCGCCGCGCCCTGCATGGCTGTCTCCGAAGCGCACATTATGCCGGAAAGTTCTGGATGCGCAGGCAAAAACTCCATTGCCTTTTTATATGCGGAGTCGGCGTCCGTTCCCGCCTGCACGCGCATCGGGTCGGGAAGCAGGCTCATTTCAGGATATACCTGCTGCTGGTGCAGCACTCCTCCGTCCGCCCACGCATTTTCGTTCGAGGCGCTGCCGGAGCTTACCATTATGGTGTATTCGCCCTTTTCGCCCATTGCCTCCGCCAGACAGTCCATGATAAAAGCGCCGAACATATCGTTGCGGACAGGCTCTATATCATAATCTATGTTGACAAGCTCTTCTCCGCCATGGGAAACAACGACTATCCCTGCGTTTTTCGCCTGTTTAAGCTCGTCGTCTATGGCCTTTGGGTCGATAGGCTCTATACAGATAGCGTTCACGCCCTCTTTTATCTTCT
>CAYPAH010000065.1:1470-4936 GCA_964408655.1 uncultured Oscillospiraceae bacterium
ACTTCATAAGGCATATCAGCTTTTTCTAAGGACTCTTTTATCTTCTCAAGTATAAGCTTTTCCTGCTGTGAAGCATCGGCGGCCGTCGTTCCCTGCATGGAAATATTCATGCCGCTCATTATCGCGAATTCCTGCACGCCCGCCGCCATTCGCATAGCCGAAGCGCTTGCGCTCTCTCCTGTTATAACGGCTATTTTATATTTAGCCGTCTCCACAGGCGATAATACCGCCTCGGGCTCAAGCGGAGCAAGCCCTTCCTGCTGCGGTTCGGGGCTGGCCGTAAGAGGCTCCGCGCTCTCGCTCGTCGCAGGCGAAGCACATCCCGCCGCCGATAGGATAAAACACGCTGTCAAAAGCAAAGCTATGATTTTTTTCATCACGTCGTCTCTTTCGTATACTTTTTTCTTTAATATTTATATAAGTATACCCTCTGGTTTTAAGGCGCGTCAATTCGGATGGCGCTTTCTTCTTGATGTGTTTACAAAATGTCCGTAAATATGGCCTAAGCTCCTCTTGCTCCGCTTGTCAGCAGGCCGAAAGCTGCGTATAATAGAGGCAGATCTTTATACCATGGAAAGGAGCGGCATATGCGCACAAGCGATGAGATCCGTTTGACGGAAATGACCAGCTGCGGCGGCTGAGCTGCCAAAACAGGGCCGGGCGTCCTGCATAGCATACTCTCAGATCTCCCGCGTGGAACGGACGACGATCTTCTTGTCGGCTTTCATACCGACGACGACGCCGCCGCTTATCGTGTTGCCTCGGATATGGTGCTTTTGCAAACCGTGGACTTCTTTCCGCCCATGGTGGACGACCCCTATACCTTTGGTCAGATAGCCGCCGCAAACGCGCTCAGCGATATTTACGCCATGGGCGGCAGGCCGAAGCTTGCGCTCAATCTTTTCACCTTTCCCTCTGATAAACTGCCACCGGAGCACGCCAAAGAAATACTTCGCGGCGGCGCCGACAAGGTGCTTGAAGCGGGCGCTCTGCTTTGCGGCGGCCATACCATAGAGGATAAAGAGCCTAAATACGGGCTTTGCGTGACCGGTTTTGTCAAGGAATCGCAGCTTTTGCAAAACAGCACGGCAAAAAAAGGCGATCTGCTTATACTCACCAAGCCCATTGGCTCCGGCGTGCTCACAACGGCGGCGAAGGCCGGACTTTTAGAAGAAAGACCCTATCTTGCAATGGTAGAGGTGATGACGAGCCTTAACGCCGCGGCTCAGGCGGCGATGGAGGGGCTTAACATACACGCCTGCACCGACATAACCGGCTTCGGCCTTATCGGGCACAGCTCGGAGATGGCGGCGGCAAGCGGAGTAAGCATCCGGCTTTATTCAAGCAAGATCCCGCTTATGGAGGAAGCCTTGGCTTTTGCAGGCATGGGTATCATTCCCGCCGGAGCCTACCGCAATCGCGATCATTTCGCCTGCGGCACTCAGCTTTCAAAGGATATCCCCCTTGCAAGGGCAGACCTTCTTTTCGACCCGCAGACCTCCGGCGGTCTTTTGATAAGCGTTGCCAATAGCGACGCGGACGAGCTTATCGCGCGCCTTCGCAAAAGCTCCACATGGCCGCAGATCATCGGCGAGGTCATAGAACGGGAGGAGTTTTCGCTCTTTGTGGAATAGAAAAAGCAAAAATCATGCATAAAAAATCATCGCTCAGGAGCATAAAGCCTTGGCGATGATTTTTTTCTGGCGGGAGCACATGGGAATCGAACCCATCAGAACGGTTATTCGCCGCTCACGTCGGTTTTGAAGACCGGGAGGCACACCAGAACCTATCTGCTCCCATAGGGCAATTATAAACGCTGGATGCGCTTAGGCACAAGCCTTCTTTTATCCTGAGCGTTTCAGCTTGAGCGCGTCACGGGCAGGCGGGCGTCGCCCGTTTTTTTTGTGAGCTTTGCGGCGTCCCAATATTCTAGCAGCGCCATCGCATATTTTCTTGACGTTTCAAGGGAATCGCGAAACGCGGCCAAGGTGACCGGCTCTTTTTCGGCAAGAGAACAAAATACGGAAAACGCGCTTTCCGCCGCCGAACGCGAAAAATAAATATCCGGCGTGGCGGCTATCAGCTCGCCCTCATCGAGAAGATAATCTAGCACTCCGTCAAGCTCCTTATCCCCCTGCGCCTCGCTTTGAAGAAGGCTTCTTTCAGGCGGAGCATATGGAGAAGCCGAATAGCGGGCGCGAAGCGTTTCAAGCGTCGCCTGCTCTCTGGCAGAAAAAGAAACATGAAAGTCCGGCAGGGCGCATATGCGTCCCTGTTCGCGAAAAACGCCGTCCTCCGCCATTTTAGATAGCAGCCTGTCCGCTATTGCGGAGGGCATATACGGAAACGCCTGCGAGCGAAGCTCCTCGCGCCGCATTCCCGCGCGCAGAGCCTTGGCGGCGTGAAAAGCCTTTAAGCTCGAGAGGGCTTTATCGCAAAGCGCCGCATAGCTGCTCTGGTGCAGCCATATTTCCTCGGTAAGCGCGAGCGCTCTGCCGTTTTTTAAAAGCGACTGCGCCGCCGCGTCAAGCTCATCCTTTGTTATGGAAAGCCGGCGCCTCAATTCAGAGAGCGGGGCAAAGCTGAGACTGTTTTCGATCAACATTGCCTCAAGCCTTGACGAAGCGTCGTCCTTTGCGAGCAGCTCGAGAGTTTTTACCGCCTCAAGGGAGCTATGCTTGTGTTTTTGCGCTTCCGGATCGAGTATGCTTCCGCCCCCGATAGTGATAAGGGGGGAATAAAAGCGAATAACGAAGCCGTCGCCGGCACGGCTTACAAACGGCGTTTCAAAACGAAGCTGAGCAAAACATTCCTCTCCGGCGCAGAGCTCCTCCTTGCCGCCGAGAAGCACGACCTTAGCCATAAGCTCCGCCGCGCCGTGATAAAAATGCACACGGCTTCCGTTTTTCACGCTGTATGGAGAATCCGGCAGCAGGCGAAGCAGAACGTCCGCCATCATCGAGGGCTTCATGCTTTCTTTTTCCGCAAGCGTATCTCCGCGAACGATATCCCCGTTTTTTACGCCCTGCAGGTTTATGGCCGCCCGCTGTCCGGCTGCGGCCTCTTTGCTTTCTTCGCCGTGTATCTGTATGTTTCTCACCTTCAAGCGTGTGCCCGCGGGATAAAGCGATATTTCCTCTCCAACGCGCACTCTTCCGCCTATCACCGTTCCGGTGGCCACAGTGCCAAAGCCCTGCATGGTGAACACACGGTCAACGGGCATTCTGAAGGGCTGTTCGGTGTTTTTGCCTTTTGTATCGCTGATAAGCTTAAAAAGAAGCTCTTTTAGCTGCTCTATCCCCTCGCCTGTGAGCGATGAAACAGGAATGATCTCCGCGCCCGCAAGCGAGCTTTTATCAAGCGCTTCGGCCACATCCTCTTTGACCATCTCAAGCCAGTCCTTGTCTACAGCGTCTATCTTCGTCAAAGCCACGCAGCCGCGCTTTACGCCAAGAAGCGAAAGTAT
>CAYPAH010000065.1:4946-11068 GCA_964408655.1 uncultured Oscillospiraceae bacterium
CATGTCCCGGCACGTCTACTATCCCCGCCCGCGAGCCGTCGGGCAGCACGAGATAGGCAAAGCCCAGTTCTATTGTTATACCGCGCTTTTTTTCCTCTTCGAGCCTGTCGGTGTCTATTCCCGTCAGAGCGCGGATAAGGCAGGTCTTGCCATGATCCACATGCCCGGCCGTGCCGATTATCACATTATCCATATCTACTCCCTCAGCAAAGCGCGAGCCGCCGCGTTCACCGCCGCCGCAAGCGTCTCGAGCGAAGCTTCTTCGACCGTGCGCATATCAAGCATCAGCTCATCCTTGTGGATATAGCCGACGACCGGAATTTGTCCGTGCAAAAGCGATAGATAAAAGCTCTGCGCCGAAACGCCCGCGAGCCTTAGCGCAAGAGCGGCTGAGGGAAAGCTGACGTTCGGCGTTGAGCCGCCGCCAAGGCGCGCTTCGCTCTGAACTACCCGCAGATAAAGCTCCGGCACGGGGCTTAAAGCTTTTGCAAGCGCTTCCGCCCGCGCTTTAAGCGTTTCAAGGGGCAAAGAGAGCATTTTAAAAAGCGGTATTTTCTCTCTTGCCAGCTCCGGATCGCGATAAAGGCGAAGCGTAGCCTCCAGCGCGGCAAGCGTCATTTTATCCGGCCGTATCGCCCGCATAAGAGGATGCGAGCGCATTTTTGAAAGATATTTTTCTTTTCCTATGATTATTCCGGCCTGAGGGCCTCCCAAAAGCTTGTCTCCGGAAAAGCATATCACATCCGCTCCGGCGCGTATCCCGTCGCTCACGCAGGGCTCGTCTAAAATGCCGTATTCCTTCAGCGGCAGCAGCGCGCCGCTGCCAAGATCGAATATCACCGGCAAGCCGTGCTCCCTTCCGATCTCCGCAAGCCTTTCAAGACCGACCTCGCCCGTAAAGCCGACGATGCGGTAATTGCTCGTGTGCGCCTTTAAAAGCGCGCCCGTCTTATCGTCGACAGCCCTTATATAATCCGCTTCATGCGTCTTGTTAGTAGCTCCCACCTCTTTTAAGCGGCAGCCGCTCTGTTCCATGATGTCGGGCACGCGGAAGGAGCCGCCTATCTCTACCAGCTCTCCGCGCGAAACTATAACATCCCTGCCGCGGGCGATAGAAAGAAGCGTCAAAAGCACGGCCGAGGCGTTGTTGTTGACGATAAGCGCGCTTTCAGCTCCCGTCAGCTCGCGAAGCAAAGCTTCGGCGTGAGAGCATCTTTGTCCCCTGCCGCCGTCTTCAAGCGAAAACTCCAGCGCAGAATAACCGGCCGCCGCGTTTTGCGCCGCCAGCACCGCCTCCTTCGCCATAGGCGAGCGTCCGAGATTCGTGTGAAGTATCGTGCCCGTGGCGTTGATAAGCGGACACATTCCTGTCTTTTTCTCCGTTTCGGCAAAAAACGCGGCTCTTTCAAAAAGCGTCTTGATATCGATATCGGGAGCGTCTCCACGCAGAATAGCCGCTCTAAGCTCATCCACCGCGCTGCGAAGAGAACGCAAAGCGCCCGCTCTGCCAAATCTCTCTTGCAGTTTTTCTCCCTCATCCGCGCTCAAAAGCACGTTTATCTGTGGTATGCGCCTAAGTATTTCTTCATATTCCCGCATAGAAACCTCGCTCGCTTTATATCTTGTTACAGTTGAATAAAAAGTATATTTTTATCATACCTATTCGAAAGAACATTTGCAACACAAAAGGCCGCCCCGCGTGCCCCGTGTAAGGCTGAGGCAGTGTTTTACTTAACTGGGCAAATTTGTGAACTATGCGCAATATCCGCTGTTTTTCCTTGACGAATCTTATCTAATAGTGCAAAATGTGTATGTTCATTTATTATATGGAGGATCGTGCCTATGCCGCAAAAGCATTTACCGCCATTTCGCAGGACGCTTTTGATATATCTGTGCATCGTTACGGCTTTGGGACTGCTTTCGGCCTGCGCCACGCAGCCCGCCGCCTCACTGCCCGCGCAGCAGGCGGCCGAGCCGCTTCCCGCCGAAGCCCCCGCCGCAACGCCGGAAGCCGAAGCTCCCTGCGCTTTGCCGGATCTGAAATACGAGACCGAAAGCTACGCGCTGAGCTCCCTTCGCGCGCGCGGCGCAATGGCCGTAATAGAATATGAGGAAGACGGGACCGTTCCTTCGGGACTGGTCACCGCCCAAAGCGTTGAGCCCGGCGTTTGCGCCGAAAGCGGTAAGCCTGTTACCATCATCGTCAGCAAGCCCGTCTCAACTCCCGAGCCCACGCCCACGCCCGAGCCGAGCAGAAAGCCCGAAACGACTCAAGAGCCGCCTATGTTGATAGTTCCCGAAGAAGTGAGCTATGTCGATCCGAACTTTCCTACCGTCACCCCTCAGCCCACTCGCGACCCCGCGATCGAAGACTTTTTCAACAGTCATCCGGATCAGCCCGCAGGGGACTGTGGGTGACCGGGCAGATAAACAACCGCCCGTCGGGCGGTAAAACATTCACCTTGACCACATAAATGCATACGGAGAAAATCCATGAAGAAACTCTTTATATTTGCGCTGTGCCTGCTGCCGCTTATCGCGGCCTGCGCATGTGCGCCCGCTGCCCCGGCGCCCGCGCCCGCCCCTTCCGCTGCCCCTCTGCCGGCATCCGCGCCAACTCCCGAGCCGCAGCCGGAATACCGTTATATAAGCGCGCAGGAGCTTTATTCTCAGCTTGAAAGCGGCGAAACTCCGCTTATCATCGACCTTCAGCCAGCCGTCTATTATGGCAGCAGCGGACATTTGAGCGGAGCGGTCTCTACCGAGGCTTATCCCGCCGACAGCAGCGAGCTTACCGCAAAGCTCGACGCTCAGCTTTCCGCCGCGCAGGCCGCTTCCTCCGTCATACTCGTTGACATGGGCGGCAAGGCAGGAGCACAAAACGCTTTCGAGCATTTTGCGGCCTCCGGCGTAGATCTGCAAAAGCTCGCGATACTTGACGGCGGCATGATAGCATGGCCTTATGACGAGCTTGTTGAAGTTGATCCCGGCGAATACGATTATCAGTATATGAGCGCAAAAGAACTGCGTTCGACCCTTCGCCATGAAGAGCCTATACTTTTGATAGACCTTCGCGGCAGCGAAGAATACAGCGCCGCGCATTTGAAGCAAAGCATCAGCATACCCGCTTTTTTGCCCAACGCCGATGAAAACGTTATACGAGCGGCTCTCACGGCTTCCATAGAGATAAGCAAAAGCTCGGGAGCGCCGAAAATACTTCTTATCACCGCCACAGGCGGCCTTGACGCGCAAAACGCATATGATTTTTATGCCCGTCACGGCGTAGCCCCGCAGACCCTCTACATTCTGGAGGAAGGCATAACGGGCTGGCCTGAGGATTATGAACGTTATATCATAAGGGCGGAGCTTGAAGATGCTCCCGCGCCCCTGATCCCGGATGAGGCAGGACTTCTCCCCGCGCTCGTTCTTCCCGAAGCCGAAAGCGAAGAAACAGCCGGGATCGCGCCGGCCGCGCAAGTTCCGGAACAGATAATGGGATAATCTGCCAGCTTATTTCAAGCGCGCTTTCTTACGATAAATAAGGATAGTGCGCTTTTTGTATTCGTGAACGAGATGTTGCCGAACTGTGAATGATTTTAATCCAATTTGTAAACAGTGAATAGTTTGCTTGTATTTGACGTAAAATACCGATACACTGAAAAAAAATCTATAAAGGGGTGCAGTTTCTATGAAGCTAAAAATTTGTTCGCGCACGTTGACCCTGCTTCTATGCACGGTGCTGCTGCTTTCGCTTGCGGGCACTGCCTTCGCAAGTGTTAGCGTAACGCCGGCATATGGCTATGTCACCGCGAACGCCAACGTGAACGTGCGTACCGGCCCTAACGACAGCTATACCATTCTTGGTTGGCTGCAGCAGGGTTCTTATGCAACGGTCACCGGCAACACCAACACCGGTTGGGTACAGATCTCATATAACGGCGGCTATGGTTATGTCAACGCCGCATATGTGAACACATCCAATGTCGTGAGCAACACCGTGCCCACGGTACCCACTGTACCGACAGTGCCGACGATTCCTACCGTCCCCACTATCGTTACCGATCCCGTAGTACCTGTCGTAAGCAATACCACCGCTCAAGGCCAGTATTATGTTTCCGCCAGCAAGCTGAACATTCGCTCAGGCCCGGGCACGAAGTATAGCGTGATAGGCTCATTGACCAGAGGTCAGGTCGTCAGTAGCGTCGGAAGATCCGGCAACTGGACGCAGATCCAGCTCAGCAGCGGTTATGGCTATGTCTACACCAAATATCTGAGCTCTTATGCTTCGGCCGTTCCCTCTGTTCCCTCCATCCCCACCACGCCCATCAACCCGTCCTATTCCGGTTATAGCGATTATTACTATGTCACCACGCAGCTCAACATTCGCAGCGGCGCGGGCGAGCAGTATTCTATCATCGGTTATGTGAACGCCGGCGCTATCGTGCGTCGTCTGGGCGTAAGCGGCAACTATACCCGCATTCAGGTCTCCAACGGCTCAAGCTATACCGCTTATGTCAACTCCGCATATCTTATCAACTATAACTATGCGGACGCGGCTTCCCGTGTAAGCTATCCCACCTGCTATGGCTATAATAATTACTACGGCAACTATTATAACTATAACTACTACGGATACCGTTATACCTGCACCAGCTGCGGCAGAACCTCCCCCACCACGGTTTGTCCTTGGTGCGGCGGTTACTGCAGATATAACGGCGACGGCTGCGGAGGCGGGTGCAGACCCACTACCTCTTGCGGAAGCTGCAATCGTTATCCCTGCTCTAATTACTGCTATTAAGCAATAAAAGAGTCCACAAACGCGAAGAAGCCAAACGCTTCTTCGCGTTTTTTTATTATCGATAAAGCGTCTCTTCTCCCTTCGCTTTTTATGTTATAATAAAGCATATTAAAAACACCGGAGGATCTTATGGGCGAAGCCACCGTTTATTTTGCAAAGCTGAAAAAAGAAGCCGTCATCCCCTCAAAGCGCGGCGAGGACGCAGGATATGATGTGTTTCCCTGCATAGAAGGGCCGTTCCTCCGCATTCCGCCCATGCAGACGGTTCTCGTGCCCACCGGCATAGCGAGCGCATTTCCCGCGGGCTATTATTTTCAGATACAGGAGCGCGGCTCTACGGGAAGCCGTGGCATTGCCAAGCGCTGCGGCGTTATAGACAGCGGCTACCGCGGAGAGTGGTTTTTGCCAATGACCAATCTTAATCCGCTTCCGCTCTTTATCGCCAAGCCAAGCTCGCGTCCTCTGCTTGAAAAAAGCGCCGAAAAAAAAATGATAATGATTCATTACTGCAACAAGGCTATTGCGCAGGCTATATTCCTTCGCCTGCCTGAAGCAGGCATTTGTGAGCTCAGCTATGACGAACTGCTTAAAATAGATTCTGAGCGGGGAACAGCCTCGCTTGGCAGCACCGATAAATAAAGCCTTTGATCAAAGCGGCTATAAATAAAAGTCCTCCGAAGCTTTTTCGGAGGACTTTGTTTTTAGCGTGCCGGATAAATCCGAAGCGCCGCATGTTTATACTTTTTAATCAGAACAGCACTCTATCGTTAATGTCGCTCAGCTCCTCGCAGCCGGTCATTATCATTGCCTGATAGAGCTGATTCGTATAGCTCTTTATAAATGTCTCAACGCCCTCCGCGCCACCGCCGAAAGCGCCCCAGCAAAGCGGGCGGCCGACAAGCACGCCCTGCGCGCCAAGCGCCATGAGCTTCAAGGCGTCTACGCCCGAACGAACCGAACCGTCGGCAAGTATTTTCATCGGGCTTCCTTCAAGCGCATATGTGATATCCGGCAGGGTCTCCGCCACTCCCGGGCATCCGTCCAGAACGCGGCCGCCGTGATTGCTCACCACGATGCAGTCAACTCCCGCCTCGGCGCAAAGCAGAGCCTCGTCCTCCGTCATTATGCCCTTCACTATAAAGGGTATCTCCGCCGCCTTTTTAAGCTCTTTAAGCTCATCCACAGTCTTAGGTGATACCGCCTGATTGTTCAGGCGCATCGTGACAAGTCCCGCGCCGTCAAGGTCTATGCCCACGGCCACAGCGCCTTTGCTCTTGGCATGTTCGAATCTTTTTATTATCTCGGAAGGCTCCTTGCGCGGCTT